>NZ_JAJCGT010000020.1:0-59872 GCF_020553185.1 Blautia sp. MSK18_10
ATGTAAATTTCCAGCCCGAGATGCTTTTAGGGCTATTCCAGGCTGGAAATTAAGGCAGCTGCTAAACAAAAGGCTTTCAGACTACAGGCGAACATATGTTGCTGCAAAACTGTGGAGATTAATTTAAATTTGCATTTTGGTTCGGGGTCATTAGAATACTTTTAATACCAGAAATACAGGATCTTTTATAGTTAGTGATATATTATGATAATAGATGAATATTATTGATTGGAGGAGATTCTATGAAGTCAAAGAAAGTAAAGAAAATATTGTTGATTGCTTTAACGTGTGTAGCAATTTCTGCATCTGTCTCAGCAGAAGCTGCTATGAAATCACAGATAACCATTGAAAGTAAAAATAAGTATGAACAGTTGAAAATTTCAGAGAGCCGTGTGTATGGAGAATACCCAACTGGAGATTATAAGAAGATAATGCTTCTTCCTTCGGTTTCTAAAGTAGAAAAATTTTGTTTTGAAGATAATTTGAACATAGAAGAAGTAGAGTGGATGGCTTCAGTAGATACTGTTCCAGTTTTTGCCTTTAGCACATGTCCAAAGCTTAAAAGGGTAATACTTTCTGATAATGTGAAAAAAATTGGACAAAGTGCATTTATATACTGCGGTGAACTGACGAGTGTTAAACTTCCCCAAAATCTTCAAAGTATAGATTTTTTTGCATTTGCTGACTGTCGAAAACTGAAAACGTTATATATACCTGAAACAGTTACTGAGATAGGTGCTGAGGCGTTCATAAATTGTGATTCTCTAACAGTTCATGGAAAGAAAAATTCATATGCATACTATTACTGTAAGATGAATGGTATTCCTTTTGTAAGTGAGGGAACTGCTTCAAAACCAGAAACAAATCGTCCGTATATAAAATCTGTTGATTCAGATATAGTAAACAAACAAATCTATGTTACAATTGATTTGAGCGGAAAAGTAAAGAATGCAGATGGATATCAATATCAAATATATGATGGTACTAAGGTATTAGCTAATAAAAATTCTGCAAACACAACCTGTATATTAAAAAAAGTGCCGACTATGGGATTTGCCAGAGTCCGTTCTTATACTGTTCAAAATGGTAAAAAAAGTTATAGCAGGTGGTCTAATGAAATGCGTATGCCTCCTGTTAAACTAAATAAAGATAATATAAAATTAATAAAAATTACCGGGAAAAAGAAAACAGTAACCGCACAGTTTGGAAATTTAAAATACAGTGATGGGTTTGATTGCGTACTTAAGAATGCAGATTCAGGAGAAAATATTGTATTAAAAAATCAAAAGAAAAATACAGTTACTTTTAAAAATATAAAACCGGGAGTTTACTATTTGAAAGCGCATGCATATACGTTGTTGAATGGTATTAAACAGTTTGGCGTATGGTCAGATAATAAAAAAGTTGTTGTTAAATAGAAAATTGGAATTATAAAAAGCAGGCGAAAAACTGCCTGCTTTTTATAATGGAAATTTATGCTGTTATTGATGTAGCGAAATCAAGCTGTAATAAATTCAAGCGTATTATACTGAAAGAAGCCGTCAGTGGATGCTAAACCACTGGTGTGGGTAGCATCTTTGACATTGACATTGCACACAGCGATTAATTTATTATTTTGATCCAGAGCCACTGATTCCAGTTCAAAACTGTTATATGTGCGGCCCTGAGCATCTTTAGCAGGAATATCTGTAACAAATCCGAAATCCGGATATAAAAGTTTGCTATCATCAAGTTTTTTCAGATTATAATGAAGCAAGGTGTTTTTTGTTGTGATTTTAGTCGTTACTCCACTTACAGTATGTGGATTACTGGTTCCGACAAAAAGCCCTAATTTATTGTGATAGAAAATATCCTGGGATGTAGGCTGACCGGCGTTTACCAGTGTACAAAGATAAGTGGCTTTTACATTTTTTTCATTTTCAAATGTACATTTATAGAGCTTTAATGTTCCGTCAACAACGGACAATAATAAAGCTGTATTTGCCTCATAAAAATAATTAATTGCTTTAAGAGCAAATGATTTATCGTTATCGTTGGGAGTTACTGTATATGTTATTTCCTCATCCTCTTTGTTACTGCTGATAGCAACCACTTTGTTATTTCCTGCGACAACAAAGAATTTTCCGTTAAAACAGCTCATACCGTTGGCATGACCTAATAAACCGTCAGTGAATGTTTTAAAGTGAGATACACCTGCGCTTGTATTCATATAATTTTTACAGTAGCCAAGAACAGCGACTTTATCTTGACTTTGTTTTATAAAATATGGAGTATTGTTTCCGTTAAAGGATACACATCCCAGATTAGTTGTTTCATAGTTGGGATCTACTTTGGTAGGTACACGGGCTCCTGCTTTAAAACCGCATGCAAAAGTATAGGTTTTACCGGAGTAGGTAATGCCTTCCAGCACAGAGAATTTATCTTCTGCGGTTCCATCAGATGTTATAACATTGGATGCAAGCACAAGGTGATTGGCTTTCATACAGATTGATTCAAGGTTGTACTGCTTATATTCACCTGTTTTATTTACATTGATGACCGAACATGGAGTGTATTTTTTACCTTTATCATCAGTAAGATGATAATCAACTACCAGAATACGGTTCTGAAGTGTTGAAAAAGTGTTATTTGTCAGGATAAATAATCCAAATGAAGTGTGATAGTAAATATCCTGAAGCCGTGTGGTATAACCAAAACCTGAGTTAGTAACTGTGAATGTACTTGCTGCTTCAGCAGCCTTCCAGTCTACAACACTGAAAGCTAATGTCCCAGCATTGCTCTTGTCAGCGTAATGCATAATGATAAATTTCTCGTTAGTTCCGTCAGCAGCAGTGATACCTAATGCGCCTTTTGGACAAATTTCATTGATACTGTACGTACCGAGCTGATTGCCTTTGGTATCCAGTTTTACGATGGTTGTAGAACCGCCGTAACCTTTATGGTCTTCTGCAAGCATATACAGATAATTTCCAATTTTGGTAAGTCCCAGAGCGAACCAGTTCAGATCTTTTTTTACGGCAGTTGCTTTTGTTGCCATGTAGTCAGTCGTTTTGAGTAATGTAGTTTTAAGACCGGTTGTCTTTACGCAATACATATCTGACCCCACAATGGCAATTCCCGCTACATTTGTTGCACTTTTATCGGGAATCAGTGCACCGTCTACGGGGGTAGCTGAAATAGTTAAAGTTGTTCCGTTAAATGTTCCTGGCATAATTTTTGCCTCCTTTAAATTTTTTGAATTTGCAAATTCACTATATAAAGATGCTGCTTTTTGTGATTTGTAAACCATAAGTGTGTATATGAGCATGATTTTTTTCTTTTATGCGGAAATCAGGTAAGAATAAAAATAAAGATTCGAGGTCAGATGATGTATGTTTAGTCCCACTTTTATATTTTCGTCATCAGCTTAATGTAAAATAATAACGGGTAAAGAAGATATAAGATGTTCTGGTACATACAATTAAGAAGAAAGGGGCATGTGCTGTGTATAGTCAAAATGATGAACCGCCTGAGATGATCAGGCGGTTTTGAAGTATCTGGATTTTTTATGAATATTTTATTTTTAATTACAGGTATAATGTGTTACAATAAATATAACCATTAAGACTACCAGGCAGGTCAGAATTTGACCTGCCTGTAAATAAATACGGAAATAAATCGGGGTCAAAAGAATCGTTAATAATTGTAACAAAATAAAATTACCGGTGTAGCAAAAATAAAATTACAGGGGAAATGCGGATGAGTGAGATGACAGATGCATATGTAAAACTGGATAAGGTTTCCAAGATATATGGAACCAAAGAAGTAAAGATCGTTGCAGTGGATGAGATCAGCTTTGAGATTGCCAAGGGAGAGTTCGTAGTGATCGTTGGTCCCAGCGGTGCGGGCAAGACGACAGTGCTGAACATTCTTGGGGGTATGGATCAGGCTACCAGCGGAGAAGTTCTGGTGGATGGAAGGAATATTGCCAGATATAACAGCAGGCAGCTTACCGGTTATCGGAGAAATGATATTGGATTTGTATTCCAGTTCTATAATCTGGTGCCTAATCTTACAGCGCTGGAGAACGTAGAACTGGCATTGCAGATCTGTAAAAATCCGCTGGATGCCAGGGAGGTTCTGGAGGAAGTGGGACTGAAGGACAGACTGACCAATTTCCCGGCACAGCTTTCCGGTGGTGAGCAGCAGAGAGTTTCCATTGCCAGGGCACTGGCGAAGAATCCCAAGCTCTTACTGTGTGATGAGCCCACAGGTGCACTGGACTACCAGACTGGTAAGGCAATCTTAAAGCTTTTGCAGGATATGTGCAGGGAGCGTGGAATGACAGTGATCGTCATTACCCATAACTCGGCGCTGACACCTATGGCAGACCGTGTGATCAAGATCAAGAACGGAAAGGTTTCCAGGATGACGATGAATGACCATCCTACACCCATAGAGGAGATTGAATGGTAGGTGATGAATATGAAAGCAATGCATAAAGATTTCTGGATGGAGATACGAAAAAGTAAGGCCAGGTTTATTTCCATATTTATGATCGTTGCTTTGGGAGTTGCATTCTTTTCCGGAATACAGGCGTCGTCACCGGATATGCGCTTCTCAGGTGATGCCTATTATGATGAAACCAATCTTATGGATATCAAAGTAATGGGAACTCTGGGACTGACGGAGGATGATGTAGCTGCCATTAAGCAGGTGGACGGAGTTGAGAATGCAGAGGGCGCCTATGGTACAGATGTAATGTGTGGAGAAGGCGAGAAGCAGAAGGTACTTCATGTGGAAGCTGTGGATCAAACCATGAACCGGATCTCAGTGACAGAGGGAAAAGCTCCGGAAAAAAGCGGAGAGATTTTCCTTGACTGTATTTTTGCTGAGAGCAATGGATATCAGGTGGGTGATCAGATTACCCTGAAAGAGGGCGGAGACAGCGAACTGCTGAAAAAGACAGATTACACAGTTGTGGGTTTAGGTGAGAGTCCGCTTTACATATCCTATAACCGGGGAAACTCTACTCTTGGTTCCGGTGAGGTTAATGGATTTGCCTATGTGCTCCCTGAGGATTTTGACCAGGAGGTTTATACACAGATCTATGTGCAGGCTCATGGGGCACAGGATCTGATCAGCTATACAGATGCTTATGATTCCCTGATAGAGCGAGTGCAGGAGCAAGTGGAGGGGATTGAGGCAGAACGGTGCCAGGTTAGATATGATGAGATTGTAGAGGAAGCTAATGACAAGCTTGCCGATGCCAGACAGGAACTTGAAGACGGCAAGAAGGAGGCTGATGAGAAGCTTGCGGATGCCAGAAAAGAATTGGAGGACGGCCAAAAGAAGTTAAAAGATGGCAAGAAGGAATATAAGGATGGCAAGAAAAAGCTTGCAGACGCAAAAAAGGAACTGGAGGACGGAAAAGCCCGGCTTGCAGATGCAAAGAAGGAGTTAGAGGATGGCAGATCCCAGCTTGCCAGTGCGAAAGAGCAGATTGCCAGTGGCAGAGTACAGATCGCATCTGCAAAGGAACAGCTGAATGCCGGATGGGCGGAGGTTTCCGAAAACCAGGCAAAGCTTGATGATGGAACGGCTCAGCTTGAGGATGGCAAGAACCAGTTAAGTGCCGGTGAGAAGAAGATTGCAGATGCAAAGACGCAGCTTACCCAGAGCCAGCAGGAACTTGACAATGGAAAGGCGCAGATTCAGTCAGGCAGAGAGCAGATTGCAGCAACCAGACAGGACTTAAATGCCAAAAAGGAAAGCTGCAATCAGGGACTTGCGCAGATTGAGCAGCAGGAGGCCGGACTTGCAGAAGGAGAGGCTCAGCTTGAGGGTGCCAGAAGTCAGCTTGCAGCATTGCAGGCACAGTATGAGCAGGCACAAGCTTCAGGCACATATTCCGAGGAAGACCTGGCGGCTCTGGCAGCACAGGTTTCCGCTTATCAGGAGCAGGTGGACAGTCAGGCAGCCCAGCTGGAAGCATCCAGAAACCAGATCGCAGCAGCAAGAAGTGAACTGGAGAGTGGTTTAAGCCAGGTGGAGAGCGGACTGGCCCAGCTTGATGCAAAGGAAGCAGAACTGAACCAGCAGGAGGCCGCATTTCCCGATGCCCAGGCAAAGATTGATGCAGGATGGAAAGAGGTGAAGGCTCAGGAGAAGAAGCTGGAACCAGCCAGAAAAGAGATTCAGGAAAAAGAAGCCCAGCTTGAGTCAGCACAGGAACAGATCGATGCTGCAAAAGCAAAACTAAATTCCAGCCAGGCTCAGTTAGAGGAGAAGGAGGCAGAACTTGCTTCAGGAGAAGCACAGATCCAGGAGAATGAAGGAAAGCTTGCTTCCGGTGAGAAAGAGATTGCTGACAATGAACAGAAGCTGAGGGATGGAGAGAAGGAAATCTCAGAGAACGAACAGAAGCTGAAGGATTCCAGAAAGGACATCAAAAAAGCTGAGAAGGATCTGGAAGAAGGTAAAAAAGAATACGAAGACGGCAAGAGGGATGCAGAGAAAGAAATTACAGACGGTGAGAAAAAGATTCAGGATGCCCAGGATGAGATCTATGATATCAGTATGCCGGAATGGATGGTAACGGATCGCAATGATCTGCCGGAATATTCAGATTATGGGGATAATGCAGACAGAATGAGAAGTATCGGACAGGTTTTCCCTGTTATCTTTTTCCTGGTGGCTGCACTGGTAAGTCTGACTACCATGACACGAATGGTGGAAGAACAGAGAACCCAGATTGGTACAATGAAGGCTCTGGGATACGGCAAGTATGCAATTGCATCCAAATATCTGCTGTATGCCTTTCTTGCCACAGTGGGAGGCAGTATTCTGGGAATACTGATCGGAGAGAAGATCCTGCCTTTGGTTATTATTAACGGGTATGGCATTATGTACAAGGGAATGATGAACAATATCCAGATCCGTTATGAATTTAAATTTGCAATGATAGCAGCAGGTGCGGCAACTGTGTGTACTGTCGGAGCCACCATTTTCTCCTGTTACAGGGCACTGGCGGAAACCCCGGCATCACTGATGCGTCCTCCTGCTCCCAAAGAGGGTAAGAGAATCCTGCTGGAACGGATCCCGCTTTTCTGGAAGCACTTGAATTTTACATGGAAATCTACTCTGAGAAACCTTTTCCGATATAAAAAACGTTTCTTTATGACGATTTTCGGTATTTCGGGAAGTATGGCGTTGATGCTGGTAGGTTTTGGACTCAGGGATTCCATTATGGATATTGCCAGACGGCAGTATCAGGAACTTCAGCATTACACAGGAACGATCATTGATGATGAGGATGCTACAGATAAGGAGAGACAGGAACTGGATGAGTTTCTGAAAAATAACAGTCAGATCGAGAGATATACTCATGTGCAGTTTACCAAGATGAGTGTTCCCAGAAATAAATCCAATATTAGCGTATATGTTTATGTGCCTGAGAATCTTGAGACCTTTAATAAGGATGTAACTCTTCAGGACAGAAAGACAAAAGAGAAATATAAGCTGACGGAAGCAGGTACAGTGATCAGTGAGAAGACGGCGACCCTGACAGGACTGAAAGTCGGGGATACCATGACCATCACAAAGGATGGAAAAAATTATGAGACAAAGATCGCAGCAGTGACAGAGAATTACATGGGACATTATATTTATATGACAGGAAATGTCTATGAACAGACCTTCGGGGAGAAGCCGAACTATTCTGCAACTGTGTTCACAGTAAAAGAGGAGTACAAAGAATCAGAATCTGAGGTGGGAAATGAGATCCTGAAGTATCCGGCTGCGTTAAGCATCAGCTATACCAGCAGTCTGGAGGCTCAGCTTCACAGAATGCTTGGAGCATTGGATACGGTAATCATAGTGCTGATCATTTCTGCGGGAATGCTTGCTTTCGTAGTCCTGTATAATCTGAACAATGTCAATATTACGGAGCGCCAGAGAGAACTGGCAACTTTGAAAGTGCTGGGATTCTATGATACTGAAGTTTCTGCCTATGTGTACAGGGAGAATGTTATCCTTACTCTCATCGGCGTGCTGGCAGGAGCTGTATTCGGAATCTTTTTGCACAGGTATATTATCCGTACTGTGGAAGTGGATGCGGTTATGTTCGGAAGAAATATTAATCCTGTCAGTTTCCTGTACTGCGGACTGCTGACAATTGGATTCTCCATGATCGTAAATCTGTTTATGCATCAGAAATTAAAGAAGATTGACATGGTAGAATCCCTGAAAAGTGTGGAATAAACGATTTGTCGCTTTATTGCGGAAAAGAAGAAATTGTTTTTCTGTGGTTTTTAAATAGGTAGTCAAACGGATAGAATGGATAAGAGGAAGAAAGGGGAATATTATCATGGGAACAGCAAATCAGATAGAGCAGGAATTAATGAACTATATATCCGATCATAAAATCAGGAACACGCATTCACATCATCTGCCGGAACAGGCGATGGTGGATTTTGATCTGGATAAGCTGATAAATAATACGTATTTACAATGGCAGCAGGTAACTCCGGGGACAACAGCAGAAAGCAGGAATGCATATCTGGAAAAAACACGATATAAATCTTATTTTGTCTGGCTTCAAAAGGCAATCGGGGAGTTGTATGGAATATCAGAGCCGATCACAGCTCAGAACTGGGATCAGATTTCAGATCAGATCAGAAAAGCGCATCAAAATCCCGACTTTTACATGGATGTACTGAAAAATAAGTGTAAGTATCAAAAAGTAATCGTAGATACCTACTGGAATCCGGGCTCTGACAATGGAAGACCGGAACTGTTTACGCCTGCTTTTCGACTGGATTTGTTCTTTTTGGGCTATAAAAAAGGACTTCGCAATCATGACGGTGTATCACTGGAAGAGAACTTCGGTGAGCTGCCGGACAATTTACAGGATTATGTGGAGTGGGTCAGAAAGTGGATCATACAAAAAAAGAGTGAGGGCTGTGTGGCCTTAAAAATAGCGATGGCCTATGAGCGTAGTCTTCATTTTGAAAAAGTGACGCGGGAGCAGGCTGAAAGGGTATTCCGTTTAAAAGAGTCGGATATAACCCAGGAAGATATCAGATGTTTTCAGGACTATTTGTTCTGGAAAATATGTGAAATTGCGGCGGAAGTGTCACTTCCATTACAATGTCACACAGGAATGGGGCAAGTTATAGATACGAATATACTGCAGTTGAACAATGTGATAAAAAATAATCCGGAAACGAAATTTGTGCTACTGCATTGTGGCTTTCCATGGGTGGATGATCTTTTTTCCATAGTAGACGGATATCCGAATCTATATCCGGATCTGACATGGCTTCCAATCTTATCCTACACCGCATCAAAACGTGTAATGCATCAGTTGATCGAGATGTCCCAGATTGATAAAATCTGCTGGGGATGTGATACGTGGACAGTAGAGGAAAGTTATGGCTCCCTTCTTGCATTCCGTTTTTCACTGTGTAGTGTTCTGAGAGAAAAAATAGAGGACGGATATCTTTCCGTAAATAATGCAAAGGATATTATTGATAAAATTTTGTTCGACAATGCGGGAAAAATATACGTATGACACCAGATAAATTTGTGAAATCCGGAGAAACGTTCTTGACAAGAAAGCCTTTTTTCATTATAGTAGAATCCAGAAAAAGGCTGTGAAAAAGAGGAGTAGGCGGTAATGCCCCACAGAGAGGGAAGCTTATAAGCTGGAAGGTTTCCCGGGAACAGAAGTGCTGAAGGTAGCTTTGGAGCCGGGAGGCTGAAGTGAGTGTGTATGAATCATATCAGAGTTATATACGCGCATGGTAGGTTTTCACGTATCCCGCGTTAAGGGAATGAGAGACAAACTAAGGTGGTACCGCGATCTATGTCGCCCTTTGCACGTATAATGCGTGTGAGGGGCGTTTTTTATCGAATAAGTTTATGACACAGTTATCTGGCTGGATGCGGAAAGCGAAGTCAGTATGCTTATTTGTTTGGTTGTCAGGGTGACTGCTTTATAACGGAGTAATCCGTAGATACTTTAGTTTCAGATATATAATTAGGAGGACATTATGAGCAAAGAACTTGCAAAAACTTACGATCCTAAGGGAATCGAAGAGCGTCTTTACACAAAATGGATGGACAATGGATATTTCCATGCAAAAGTAAATCCGGACAAGAAACCGTTTACTATTGTTATGCCGCCGCCAAACGTAACCGGACAGCTTCACATGGGACATGCACTGGATGAAACCATGCAGGATATCCTGATCCGTTTCAAGAGAATGCAGGGCTATGAAGCATTATGGCAGCCGGGAACTGACCATGCAGCTATCGCTACAGAGGTTAAGGTTATCGACAAGCTGAAAAAAGAAGGTATCGACAAACACGATATCGGCCGTGAGGAATTCTTAAAACATGCGTGGGCATGGAAAGAGGAGTACGGCGGAAAGATCATCAATCAGTTAAAGAAACTGGGTGCTTCCGCAGACTGGGAGAGAGAACGTTTCACAATGGATGAGGGATGTTCCAAAGCAGTACAGGAAGTATTTATCAAATTATATGAAAAAGGCTATATCTACAAAGGTTCCAGAATCATCAACTGGTGTCCTGTATGCCAGACTTCCATCTCTGATGCAGAGGTTGAGCATGAGGATCAGGATGGATTTTTCTGGCACATTAATTACCCGATCGTAGGGGAAGAGGGACGTTTCGTAGAGATTGCAACTACACGTCCGGAAACCCTGCTGGGTGATACTGCTGTTGCCGTAAATCCGGAAGATGAGCGCTACAAGGATCTCATCGGCAAGATGCTGAAGCTTCCTCTCACAGACAGAGAGATTCCGGTGATCGCCGATGAATATGTAGACAAAGAATTCGGAACAGGATGTGTAAAGATCACACCTGCCCATGACCCTAACGACTTTGAGGTTGGACGCCGTCACAATCTGGAAGAGATCAACATTATGAATGACGATGCGACTATCAACGAGCTTGGCGGAAAATACGCTGGTATGGACCGTTACGAAGCACGTAAGGCAATGGTAGCAGATCTGGAAGAACTTGGACTTCTGGTAAAAGTAGTTCCTCACAACCACAGCGTTGGAACTCATGACCGCTGCGGCACAACGGTAGAGCCTATGATCAAGCCACAGTGGTTTGTAAAGATGGACGAGATGGCAAAGGCTGCGATCAAAGCTCTGGATGACGGAGATCTGAAATTCGTTCCGTCCCGTTTTGACAAGACGTATCTTCACTGGCTTGAGAATATCCGCGACTGGTGTATTTCCAGACAGTTATGGTGGGGACACAGAATTCCGGCTTATTACTGTGATGAGTGCGGTGAAGTAGTTGTTGCAAGAGAAATGCCTGAGAAATGCCCGAAATGCGGATGTACACATCTTCATCAGGATGAGGATACACTGGATACCTGGTTCAGTTCTGCATTATGGCCATTCTCCACACTTGGCTGGCCGGAGAAAACACCGGAACTGGAATATTTCTATCCGACAGATGTACTTGTTACAGGATATGACATTATCTTCTTCTGGGTTATCCGTATGGTATTCTCTGCTCTGGAGCAGACTGATCAGGTTCCGTTCCATCATGTACTGATCCATGGTCTGGTACGTGACTCCCAGGGACGTAAGATGAGTAAGTCTCTTGGAAACGGTATCGATCCTCTGGAAGTTATTGATAAATACGGCGCAGATGCTCTTCGTCTTACTTTGATGACAGGTAATGCACCTGGAAATGATATGCGTTTCTACTGGGAAAAGGTAGAAGCAAGCCGTAACTTCGCAAACAAGATCTGGAATGCTTCCCGTTTCATCATGATGAACCTGGAAGGCAAGACAGTGACAGAGCCGGAGAACTTAAATGATCTCTGTGCAGAGGATAAATGGATTCTGTCTCACTTAAATACAGTGATCCGCGAAGCTACAGAGAACATGGAAAAATATGAACTTGGTATTGCAGTACAGAAGGTTTATGACTTCCTGTGGGATGAACTCTGCGACTGGTATATTGAGATGGCTAAAGTTCGTCTGTGGAAGGCAGAGGAAGATCCGAAGGCAGCAAATGATGCACTCTGGACATTAAGAACAGCGCTGACAGAAGGCCTGAAGCTTCTTCATCCGTATATGCCGTTTATCACAGAGGAAATCTACTGCACACTTCTTCCTGAAGAAGAGTCTATTATGATTTCCGAATGGCCTGTATACAGAGAAGAGAGAAACTTCCCGGATGCTGAGAAAGCAATCGAGGGATTCAAAGAGGTTGTAAGAGGTATCCGTAATACCAGAACAGAGATGAATGTTCCGAATAACCGCAAGACAAGCCTGCATATTGTGGCAAAGGATGCTGAAACAGCAGCAATGTATGAGAACAGCAAGAAATCCTTTGTAAATCTTGCATTTGCAAAAGAGATTCTGGTACAGACAGACAAGAACGGAATCAGTGAGGATGCAGTTTCAGTAGTTGTTTCCAATGCGGTTGTATATATGCCGTTGGAAGACCTAATTGACAAAGATAAAGAGATTGAACGTCTTACAAAAGAAACAGAACGTCTCACAAAAGAGATCGCAAGATGTGAAGGTATGCTGAATAATCCGAACTTCGTAAACAAGGCACCTGCTGCCAAGGTGGATGCGGAGAAAGACAAACTTGCGAAATATAAAGAAATGATGGATAAGGTTAAAGGACAGTTAGAGCAACTTAAGAAATAAGGGAGTGTTTAGATGAAATTGTATAAGATTTGTAACAAAATCTCCCTTTTACTCCATGTACTTGCCAGCGCAGCGGGATATTTTGTTATGGAGGCAATCTGCCGTCACTCGTTTATAGAAGCCTGGAATTATATGACACAGAGACCTCTGGTTTTTGCATATAATGCGGCATTCATTTTTACCTCGTCACTAATTGTTTATCTGTTTCACAGGAGAGTATTCTGGAGAGTACTGGTTACGTTGTTCTGGCTGATACTGGCCATTATTAACGGTGTTCTCCTGCTCAACCGTGTTACACCGTTTACAGGACCGGATCTGCATCTGATCACAGATGCAATGAAGATTGCCAACAAATATCTGCCTGTTGCAGGCGTTGTGGCAGTCTGCATCCTGTTTGGGATTCTTGTTATTTTACTGCTGATGCTGCTTATTAAAGGACCGAAGTATCAGAAAAAGATTAAATATCGCTACAATATTCCTCTGATCCTGCTGGCTGTTGCTCTTTTTGCAGGAAGTACACAACTGGCACTGGAGAAGAGGGTGCTTTCCAATTACTTTGGAAATATTGCTTTTGCATATGAGGATTATGGATATCCTTACTGTCTGGCAACTACGATTTTCAATACGGGAATCAGTTGTCCGAGAGATTATTCTGAGAAAGAAATCAAAAGAATTGAAAAGACGGAAAAGAATCTTCCGGAAACGCAGGAAGAAAAGCGGCCGAATATTCTGTTTTTGCAGTTAGAATCATTCTTTGATCCTACGCTGGTTAATTACCTGGATATTTCAGAAGACCCGATTCCGACCTTCCGTAAGCTGATGAAGGAATATTCTTCAGGATATTATAAGGTTCCGTCTGTCGGTGCAGGTACTGCAAATACGGAGTTTGAATCCATTACAGGAATGAGTATGCATTATTTCGGACCCGGGGAATATCCTTATAAGAGTATTCTGAGAGAGACTACCTGTGAGAGTGCACCTTATGTACTGAAGAATCTGGGCTATACCACCCATGCGGTTCATAATAATGAGGCAAACTTCTATGGAAGAAGATCTATTTTCCCGAATCTCGGATTTGATACTTTTACTTCCGAAGAGTACATGGCAAGAGAGAATGAGAAGAATCCAAATGGCTGGGTAAAGGATGAGGTTCTGACAGATGAAATCCTGAAATGTTTGGATTCTACTGAGGGGCCGGATTATGTATATACTATTTCCGTACAGGGACATGGTGCATATCCGGATGAGCAGATTCTGGAGGATCCTGAGATCACAGTTTCCGGTGCACCGACTGAGGAAGAGAACAATAAATGGGAATATTACGTAAATGAGATCCATGAGATGGATAATTTTGTAAAAGAGCTGACAGATAAGCTGGCAGATTATCCTGAGGATGTGGTCCTTGTTATGTACGGTGATCACCTTCCGACTATGGGACTGACTGTGGAGGACCTGAAGAACAAGTATCTGTTCCAGACAGAGTATGTGATGTGGGACAACTTCGGACTTAAGAAAAAAAATGAAAATCTTGCAGCATACCAGATGGCGGCAGAGGTTATGGATCGTGTGGGAATCCATGAGGGAACTGTTTTCCGCTATCATCAGGCAAGAAGAAATACCAGAAATTATCAGGTGGATCTGGAAACCCTGCAGTATGACCTCCTTTATGGAAAGAGATATTCCTACGGGGAAAGCGGCGAAAGTCCTTATCTGCGTACCAGAATGCGTATGGGAATCTATGATGTGACTTTGGATTCCATTCAATGTATCTCTGAGGCAGATCATACATATTACATTAAGGGAACGGAATTTACGCCGTCCAGTGAAATCAAGCTGAACGGAGAATGGTATGATACGGTCTATATAAATCCGACTACGTTGATGATCACAGGTACGGAGCTGAATGATTTCGACAGGATTGCGGTGATCCAACGAAGCAACAGTTCGACGCGAAAACCGCTGAGCAAGAGCTATGACCGGTCCTGCTATGCACTTTATTCAAATAATAAATGGAAATTAACAGAAAGTGCCGGTACGAATGAAAATTAATCCATAATTTTGTCGGATAAAATATTACGATTGGTACTGGACATCTTCCACCACTATTATATAATGTTAGAGTAACTAAATACATTATAGATAAGTGGTGGAATTTTTTTATGAATTACGAAGAAGCAGTTGCTTATATTGATGAAACTCCGAAATTTACAAAGAAGAACAGTCTGGATCACACAAAGGAATGTCTGAGAAGACTTGGTAATCCTCAGGATAAGTTTAAGGTGATCCATGTGGCAGGAACTAATGGAAAGGGAAGTACATGTGCGTTTCTGACCTCTGTTCTGAGAGAGGCGGGATATTCCTGCGGATTATTTACTTCTCCTCATCTGGTGGAGATCAATGAACGCTTCCAGATCAATGAGGTGAATATTGATAATGATACTTTCCTGAAGGCCTTTGAGAAAGTAAAGGTACTTGCGGATGAACTGGTTGCAGAAGGCAGCTATCATCCGACTTATTTTGAGATGCTTTTTCTGATGGGGATGGTGATCTTTGCAGAGGCAGGTGTTGATTATGTGACTCTGGAAACAGGACTGGGCGGAAGAATGGATGCGACTACTGCTGTGGAGAATCCTGTTGCCTGTGTGATCACATCGATCAGTCTGGATCATATGCAGTATCTGGGAGATACAGTTGCCAAAATCGCAGGAGAAAAGGCCGGGATCATTGTGCCGGGGGTACCGGTAATCTATGACGGAAACGACCCGGATGCAGCAGAAGTGATCCGTGCCAGAGCAGAAGAACTGGGAAGCCCTGCTTATGAAGTGAAGAGATCAGATACAGAAGTGCTCAGAAATACTTCGGCGGGAATTGATTTTGCATTCCGGAATGAGTATTATAAGGATATGGTTTTCTCTATTCCGTTTATTGCAAAGTATCAGGTGATGAACAGTGCACTTGCATTAAAGACGATTGAGGTTCTGCAGAATGTGATTCCTGTATCTGTGGATCAGATCCATGCGGGAATTGCCGGAACGCGTTGGCAGGGAAGAATGGAAACAGTGCTTCCGGGCGTGATCGTGGACGGTGCTCACAATGAGGACGGGGTAGAGAAATTTGTAGAGACAGCAGAACATTTTCAGAAAGAATGTCCGCTGACTTTGCTTTTCTCAGCAGTAGATGACAAAGATTATACAGATATGATACATACGATCTGCAGCAGGATCACGTTCCGTCATGTGGTAGTAACCTCTGTTGGCGGATATCGCCAGGTTCCTGCTGAGAGGTTTGCAAAGCTTTTTACAGAAGCGGGTGCTTCTTCTGTGGAAGTGGCGGAGAACGTTGAGAAAGCCTTTACCAGAGCACTGGAAGTAAAGGGGGATAACGGAATGCTCTTCTGCGTGGGTTCTCTGTATCTTGTCGGTGAGATTAAAGATGTGATCAGGAGAAATAAGAAATGATAGATTATGAAGAGGAACTGAAGAAATTTGAACCCTGTCTGGATGTGGCAGATGCGGAGGGTGCGATTTATGAGAGAGAACTGACGGATATCCTAGATATTCTTCAGGAAGTTCTCCGCGAAGCCAAGAGTGGCAGACGGGTAAAATAAGGAGATACACATGAATTGTATGAATTGTGGCGCATTTCTGGTGGACAAAGATCTGGATTACTGCCCGAAATGTGGATGTAATGTGCTGATCCAGAAAAAGGTAGATTACCTTTCCAGACAGTATTACAACCGGGGGCTTGAGAAAGCCAGTGTCCGCGATCTTTCAGGGGCGATTGACTGTCTGAAGCAGAGTCTTATTTATAATAAGCATAACATTCAGGCGAGAAATCTTCTTGGACTGGTATATTTTGAGACAGGGGAGGTGGTTGCCGCACTCAGTGAATGGGTGATCAGTAAGAATCTTCAGCCATCCAGAAATCTGGCATCAGAATATATTAACAAGCTGCAGGCGAACTCCAATAAGCTTGAGGCGATCAATGAAACGATCAGAAAGTATAATGATGCCTTAAACCTGTGCAGGGAAGGTCATGAGGATATGGCTGCGATCAGGCTGAAGAAGATTCTCATACAGAATCCAAAACTGATCAAAGGTTACCATCTTCTGGCACTTGTGCAGATGAAAGAGAGGGAATATAACAAGGCAAGAAAGACGTTAAGGAAAGCCGCGCGGATTGATAAAACAAATACAACAACCCTTCGTTTTTTGAGAGAGATTGACGAACAGACAGGAGTATCCACACGTCTGGAACGTCAGAATAAAAGAAACAGGAAAGCTGTGGACAGCAGTGAGAATGATATGGCAATCCAGATTCCTCAGTATAAAGAAAAAGGAAGGATTCCGCTGTTTTTTACACTGGTTGCCGGATTTTGTGCAGGATTGCTGGCGTTTTATCTTCTGGCTGTTCCTGCCATACGTCAGGGAATCTACAGGGAAGCGAATCAGCAGATTATGAAATACAGTGATGCGGTGTCCAGTCAGGGAGCTGAGCTGACCAAGGCACAGAGTCAGGCTCAGGAATCTGGAGACACAGTTGAGGCGGCCTCCAAACAGATAGAGGAAGAGAAGAAAAAAAGCAGCAGTTATGAGGCTCTGATCGAGGCGTACTCAGCATTGCAGCAACAGAATACAGATGAAGCGGCATTGAAGATACAGAATGTTTATGCGGATTTGCTGCCTGCGGATCTGAAAGGAATTTACAATACGATCTGTAACACTACAGGTACGACCGGGATCGAAGGAACTACAGATGCGAAAGTCGCAGACGGAACCGGCAGTGCTGACAGCGCAGAGGGAGATGCTTCTTCAGATTCAGCGGAAGATGGAAGTTATGACGATGGTTCCTATGACAGTGGGGAATATGATGATGGTTCTTCCGATAATTCTGATGGTGATTCGGCGGATGACGGAAGTTATGACACCGGTGATTATGACGATTCCGGATATTGATACCATTTTTCATTTTGATGTGGCAGAAGACATGAAATATCATAAGAAGATGTAAAGATACAAAAGAGATGCATGGAAGTCATGTGTCTCTTTTTTTTACCGAATCAAGTAGGAGGCTGCGAAAAGCAATAAACAGTTATTTGGTGTAGAGCTACACTGCAAAGTGGATTGCGAACATTCGCCTGACAAAAAGTGAGGAGGGATATGATGGAGAACAGATTTGAAATACAGGGAAATTCCCTGATCATTCATTTACCGAAAGAGGTAGATCATATGGTGACAGACGAGATACGCAGAGATTCAGATGATATTATACGGAAAAAATATATACGAACGATCACATTTGATTTTTCAGGAACAGCGTTTATGGACAGTTCAGGGATAGGGCTGATCATGGGGAGATACCGGATGATGGGGATGCGCGGTGACTGTATACAGGCTACAGGAGTAAATTCCTATATTGAAAAGCTGCTGCATCTGTCAGGGGTATATAAATTTGTCGAAATCTGTGGGGAAGTCTAAAGAGAGGGGGAAGAAAACTATTATGGAAAATACCAATGAAATGAAAATTATTTTTGACAGCAGACCTGAGAATGAGGGGCTGGCAAGAGTTGCGGCGGCAGCTTTCTGCACACAGCTGAATCCTACTCTGGAGGAAGTGGCAGATCTGAAAACTGCTGTGTCAGAGGCTGTGACAAACTGTATTATTCATGCTTATGAAGGCCAGGTGCAGAAGATAGAGATTTTCTGCAGAAGGGAAGGGCAGAAATTATGGGTTGATGTGATCGATAAGGGAGTGGGGATCAGAGACGTTGCAAAAGCTATGGAGCCTCTTTTTACAACAAAGCCGGAGAAGGATCGTTCCGGGATGGGATTTACATTTATGGAAGCGTTTATGGATGAGGTAACAGTAGAATCACAGGTGGGATATGGAACAGTTGTCCATATGAAAAAGACGATCGGGAGGTAGGAATGGACCATACTCTTGCTCTGATCATGAAGTCACAACAGGGAGATAAAGAAGCAAGAGATACTGTATTTAAAGAAAACGCAGGACTTGTGTACAGCATGGCGAAAAGATTTGCCGGGCGCAGTGTGGAAATGGAAGATATCGTGCAGATAGGAAGCATTGGGCTACTGAAAGCCATAGATCGTTTTGATATTTCGTACGATGTGAAGTTTTCAACTTATGCTGTTCCCATGATCATAGGTGAAATCAGACGCTATCTGAGGGATGACGGGATGCTTAAGGTGAGCAGAAACCTGAAAGAGAACTGTGCCAGAATTTATTCTGCGAGAGAAGCACTGGAAAAAGAACTGGGACGTGAACCGATACTGGAGGAAGTTGCGAAAGCGACAGAACTTTCAGTAGATGAAGTGGTGATGTCGATGGAATCAGGAGCTGAAGTGGAATCTTTGCACAAAATTATCTATCAGGGAGATGGAAATGATATTTCGCTTATGGACAGGCTCCAGGAAAAAGAAAATGGACAGGATGCAGCACTGAACAGGATTTTTCTGGATGAAATCCTGAAAAAACTGGATGCAAGAGAACGTCAGCTGATCGGTATGAGATATTTTAAGGATATGACGCAGACGGAGATTGCGGCAGAGATGGGAATTTCCCAGGTCCAAGTGTCCAGGATGGAAAAGCGGATTCTGAAGGAACTTAAAAAGCAGGTATAAGCAGATGGGAGTAATTAACTCACCGCTTGTAGAAGGTGGAGTATTCTCTGAAGAGGTAAATAAAAAAGAGGTTACTGTGAAAGGAGTAAACAGTAACAAAAAGAGTGTGCGGATTACTATAATATTGCACACTCTTTTTGCTATAATATCTTTATTGTTATATGTCGTAAGTTATACAGTTCTCTGTGATCTGAAGATCACATTTTTGTATTTCAGAAGGGCTGTCTGAAGAATCAGTCCTACTACACCACAGGAAACTACTTCTCCGATACCTACGGTAAGCATCATAAGCGGAATCGGAAGATTTACTCCGTATCCGAAGTGAAGTACGAATGGCACGATGACTGCATTGGAAACAATTGGCGGGATCGGCGCAAGAAAACGGTTGCAGCTGCGGAGTCTGTAAGTAAATACTGCTCCGATCAGTGTTGCGATGCTTCCGAAAATAATGTCTACAGGAATGGCACCGCCAAAGAGATTGGCAATGATACATCCCACAAATAACCCCGGAATCGCAGCCGGTGTAAAGAATGGCAGGATGGTCAGTGCTTCCGAAAAGCGAATCTGAATTTCGCCATAGCTGAGTGGTGCGAATAAAAGAGTCAGAACCACATAAATGGCTCCGATCACTGCTGCTTCTGTCAGAAACTGAGTACCTTTGTTTTTCATATTTGATTATCTCCTTTAGTATTTGTTTTACGAGTGGAAGGTTTCGAACACTCGGCTATCGAAGTATATCACTTTTCGGAAGTACGGTCAATGTCTTTGATAAGAGTTTTATTAACATTTTCCTCGTACAGACGCATCTGTATCTGCATAGGTGTTGGATCATCTGTTATTTTCATATGACCGAAATGATTGAAGAAGAAAAGTACCCCAAGTCCGATTCCTATGGAATAAGTGATCTCAAGAACAGTAAAATGACCGGACGTCTGTCCTGTGACCTGGGTATAGATCTGCGAGAAGAGACCACCGACATCTACATCGTTATTAAATGTCATGATAGAGAAACCTGCACCGAAAAAGGCGGCAAGACCGACGAAAACAATCTTGCACCACTGCCAGACAAGTCCGGAACCGGGTTTGTTTTTAAAAGTGATGATAAAGTCGGCTTCTCCAATATTATTGATTTCAAGGTCCGGTTCTTTTTTTTTGATTTCGGAGATCAGATCCATGACAGACATTACATAACGTCCTGGTTTATTCGGGTCAAGATTTATAACCGGCATCACCCGGAGCCGATTCAGGATTTTACTGTTGCTGCAGGAAAGTTTTGCAATGTCCTGAAGATAAATGTGTGGATGGTTTATCTGGATATTCTGATCTAACTGTAAATAGAGAGTATCACTCATGGTATGTTATCCTTTCATTTTGGGCTTGAAGATCAGGCTTGCAAGATAAGAGAAGATCAAAGCTGCGGAGACTCCCACCGCGCAGGCGGTAAAGCCTCCCATAAAGAGTCCGATCAGTCCGTTTTTGTCAATGGATTCTTTCATTCCTTTCCACAGGATATTGCCAAAACCAAGCAGAGGAACAGAAGCGCCTGCTCCGGCAAATTCTGCAAATGGCTGATAGATTCCGACAGCGCTTAAAACAGAGCCTGTACATACCAGAAGTACCATGATCCGTCCGGGCATAAGCTTTGTCCTGTCCAGAAGAATCTGTACCAGGGCACAGATCAGTCCGCCTGTCCAGAATGCATTAAAATAGTCCATGTATTTTTCCTCCTGAAAAAATTTCTGTATCTACATCATATCCGGAACCCTGTACTGTTCTATTACAACAGCGTGTGCGATACCGGGAATTGGATCCCCCTCGTTGAAGCTTACCTTTGACAGAAGGGCACCTGTGGGAACAAAGAGAATCCTTTTCCATTTTTTCTGTATAATACCCGGAAGAATATAGCCTGCCAGAACAGAGGCGGCACATCCACATCCACTGCCGCCGGAATGTGTATCCTGAGTCTGAGGATCATAGATCAGCATACCGCAGTCCTGATGGACAGATGAGATATCAAATCCTTTTTCTGTGAGAAGGTCGAACAGGATTGCCTGTCCTACCATGCCCAGGTCACCGGTGAAGATGGCATCATAATCGGATGGTTTTCGGTGAAAATCCTGAAGATTTCGGGCTATGGTGTCGCAGGCAGCAGGAGCCATGCAGGCTCCCATATTGAGGGAATCCCTGAACCCAAAGTCAATCAGTCTTCCGGTGGTGATTCCTGTTATAACTGCACAGATATTGCGGTTACGGAGTGTGTTTAGTGTTTTGCTGTCCGGGCGTGGTGGCGGTTCATATCCAAGTATACAGGCTCCGGCACCGGTGACTGTCCAGGTAGCAGATAAGGGCCTTTGATTTCCATATCCCAGGGGAAAACGAAATTCTTTTTCTGCGCTGGCAAAGTGGCTGGAAGTTGCGCAGAGGATATATTTTCCGTACCCGCCGTCGATACACATTGAACCAAGGGAAAGAGATTCTCCCATAGTGGAGCATGCTCCGAAAAGACCGTAAAAAGGAATTTTCAGATCAGCGGTTCCGAAAGAAGAGGCTGATGTCTGAGCCAGCAGGTCGCCTGCAAAAAGAAGCTGTATATCGGAACAGGTGAGGCCGTTTTTTTTGATTGCCAGCAGAGCGGCCTGTTTTTGCAGAGTGCTTTCTGCAGCTTCCCAGGTATCTGTTCCAAACATGGGATCTTCACATATGGTATCAAAGTATGCGCCCAATGGCCCTTCCCCTTCTTTCCGGCTGACAACAGAAGCACAGCTCTGAACAAAGACAGGATTTTGAAATGAAATGCTGGATGTACCGCAGGTCATTTGTCTGTTCATAGAAAACCTCCTTGTATAATTGTATGATTCTTATGCAAAAACACCTCTCAGGATATGGATGCTGAATAGTTACGGGAGCATTGTAAAAAGATAATAAATCACACCGAGAATCCATGAACTCAGGATTCCATAAAGAATTACGGGTCCTGCAATCGTAAATATTTTGCATCCGATGCCGAATACCTGTCCTTCTGCCTTATATTCGATCGCAGAGGAAGCTACGGAATTGGCAAAACCGGTGATCGGGACAAGGCTTCCGGCACCGCCGAATCTGCCGATTTTGGAATAAAGATTACATCCTGTGAGGATCACACTGAAAAGGATCAGGATAAGGGAACACCAGGAGCCGGCGGTATCTTTGTCCAGCCCAAGGTTATCTGCGTAATTTAAGATGACCTGTCCAACAACACAGATGACTCCGCCTGTGAAAAAGGCTTTGCACATATTCAGCGGCAGGCTGTGGACAGGAGTGACTGCTTTTACGTATTCTTCATATTGTTTCTGTTTTTTCTGACTGAGATTATTGTCTGACATAATATAAAACCTTTCTGATTGAAAATCCGGAATTTTGGTACACCAGGTTACTGAGAACGGAGTAAAGAGTAATCGATTGCTGCTTTTTTGGCACTGATGTTAAAGATTAGCTGGAAATTATGGCAGCCATCCGTTATAATAGTAAATCAGTGCCCCGACAGTTTTGCCGGCGGCTATGCACAGGATTGTAAAAGAAAGACCTCTCTGGAATCTGCTTCTTCTGGCAAAGATAGGAAAAATATCTGCCATCTCTGCCAGAGCCATGATCCATCCGCCAAGGAAAATCCCTGAAAAGAGTCCGTACAGAATCAGAAACGGGGTGCCGAACCGGATATTCCAGTGAAAAAGAAAGAACAGGTTTCCAAGTTCTGTTCCCCAGAATGTGATGTCTTCGTACAGCAGTATATGATCTGCTGTGTGGGTAATTCCTGCATATCTGGGAATAATAGAAAGGCCGATCATAAGACCGGTTAGTCCTCCGGCAATAATAAAACCGGAACATAGTCCTGTAAATCCGAGAAAAATCTGCTCTAACATAAGTGCCTCCGATCCTGCCGACAACAAAAGAAGTTTCCAGGTAACTGTCCGGCAGTCTGTTATTGTGAAGCACCGGACAGATATATCTGTGATATGTATTATGGCAGAAATATAAAAATATATACACTGTCATTCATTTGTTGCTGAGAACAGAGTGAACAGTAATTCTGGTAATATATCCGGCAGCAAAAGAATGTATGAATAACTGTACTTTTGGAGAGAGAGATAGTATAATGTTATTGTTCACACACCGCTATCCCGCGAGGTATTTTTGCATGAATGTGCCAAAATTCTGAGACATACAAGCCAAAATTCTATTGCCGCAGGCAATCTGGAATGAATTTTGGCTAAGTTAGTGAGAACGGAGTGAACAGTAACAGTATAATGACTGTATTATCTGACACTCTAGTACATCGTTTTCGAAATAACTATACCACTCACTTGTCTGCGAATCCGATTGCACAGGTCTAAAAGCCTCAGCGTAGCCCGCTACGCCTGCGTTTTTATACCAGCACACTCGAATCCGCATCCTACGCGATTGGTATAGTTATTTACGAAACGATGTACTAGGAACTGATCGGAAAATTCGACAGAATGAAAACGTCAAAAGAAACATAATAAATCATAATAAATCATAATAAATATAGAAAGATTGAGGAATGAAATC
Organism: Blautia sp. MSK18_10; assembly: GCF_020553185.1. Classification (NCBI taxonomy): domain Bacteria; kingdom Bacillati; phylum Bacillota; class Clostridia; order Lachnospirales; family Lachnospiraceae; genus Blautia; species Blautia sp. MSK18_10. The sequence continues at coordinate 23,897 of NZ_JAJCGT010000020.1, forward strand.
TGTGAATCAGAATATAATAGAGAAATTTAATGATCTGCTGGGAGAAGAGAAAGTGAAAGTGGATGAACCCATGAAACGTCATACCACATTTCGGATTGGCGGTCCGGCAGATTACTTTTTACTTCCGTCTTCTGAGGAAGAACTGAGCGGGATTCTGAAGATATGCAAAAATGAAGAACTGCCATATTTCATTCTTGGAAATGGAAGTAATCTTCTGGTAAGCGATGAAGGATACAGGGGTGTCATTATTCAGCTTTACAGAAATTATGGTGATATTACAGTAAAAGGAAATGAAATCCATGCAACAGCAGGAGCTCTGCTGTCACAGATCGCGGCGGCAGCCAAAAATGCGTCGCTGACAGGATTTGAGTTCGCCGGAGGAATTCCCGGCACATTAGGCGGTGCAGTTGTCATGAATGCAGGTGCCTATGGCGGTGAAATGAAAGATGTGCTGAAAGAAGTCACTGTTATGACAGCTGCAGGAGAAATTCTCGTACTTCCGGCAGAGAAGCTGGAAATGGGATATCGCACAAGTCTTGTGAAAACAAAAGGATATCTGGTGTTGAGCGCAGTGATCGTTCTTGAACAGGGGAATCAGGAAGCCATAAAAGCAAGAATGAAAGAACTGACAGAACAGAGAGTAAGCAAACAGCCTCTTGAATTTCCAAGTGCGGGAAGCACATTCAAACGTCCTGAAGGGTATTTTGCCGGAAAGCTGATCATGGATGCAGGGCTGAGAGGATACCAAACAGGCGGTGCACAGGTTTCCGAGAAGCACTGTGGGTTTGTGATCAATAAAGATAATGCAACCGCAGCAGATGTGTGCAGACTGCTCAGAGATGTACAGGATAAAGTAAAAGAACAGTTTGGCGTAACTCTTGAACCGGAAGTGAAATTTCTTGGGAAATTTTGATCTGACTGAATCGAAAAAGTACTGTGAACAGAGTGCAAAGACCAAAGACCAATGAGCAACAGATGAGATTAAGAAGTGACGGGAGATAGAAAATGCGTTTTGTAATAGTTACAGGAGTATCGGGAGCAGGAAAAACATCTGCATTGAAAATGCTGGAGGATGCGAAGTATTTTTGTGTAGACAATCTGCCGATCCCTTTACTGGAGAAATTTGCATCACTGATGCCTGAGATACATGGAGAAGATGTGCAGAATGTTGCACTGGGGATCGATGCAAGAAGCGGGCGTTCTCTGGATGAGCTGGAGATTGTACTGGACAGAATGAAAAAGGCAGGGTATGATTTTGAAATCCTGTTTCTGGATGCGCAGGACAGTGTTCTGGTCAAACGTTATAAAGAAACCCGCAGAAGTCATCCTCTTGCAATGGGGGGAAGAGTGGATGATGGAATCCGGATGGAAAGAGAGAAGATGCGTTTTCTGAAAGAGCGTGCGGATTATATCATTGATACCAGCAATCTTCTGACAAGAGAACTGAAACAGGAGATCGACAGGATATTTGTAGATAATCAGGATTTCTGCAATATGATGATTTCTGTACTGTCATTTGGATTTAAATATGGAATACCGGCAGATGCGGATCTCGTGTTTGACGTGCGTTTCCTGCCGAATCCATACTATGTGGACGAACTCAGACCGCTGACAGGGCTGGATGACAGGGTTTTTAATTATGTAATGGATTGTGATATAGCCAGGACATTTGCGGATAAACTGGAAGATATGATCAATTTCCTTATTCCGAATTATGTGAAAGAGGGAAAGACAAATCTGGTGATCGCAATTGGATGTACAGGCGGCAAGCATCGTTCCGTCACGCTGGCAAGAGAACTTTATTCCAGATTGTCTGGAAATACAAAATACGGATTCAGGCTGGAACACAGAGATGCACAGAAAGACCGACTGGTCAGAAAACAGGAAGGATGATAAAGGAGAGATGTCTTTTTCAGGGATGGTGAAGGAAGAACTTTCCAGACAGATTGGATTGGCCAGACATTGCAAAATGGCAGAACTGGCTGCGATTTTATGTTCCTGTGGGAAAATGGAATGTTTTTCAGGGGACAGTAAACTGAAAATCCAGACGGAAAATGAAGCAGTTGCAAGAAAGTGCTTTACATTATTGCAAAAAACATTTAATATAGAAACAAAGATATTTGTACGTGAGAACAGTCACTTGAAACGGGTGAAGGTATATACAATAGAAATAACTGATCCCGAAGAAATCCAGGTAATTTTTCAGGCACTGCGGCTTGTCACGAACAGTATCGACCAGGGTACGCTTGTATTGTCGGATATGCTGGTGGTACAGCAGAATTGCTGCAAACGGGCGTTTATCAGGGGAGCTTTTTTAGCATCCGGTTCAATCAGTGATCCTGAGAAGGGGTATCATTTTGAGATTGTATGTTCTGATGCAAAAAGAGCAGAGCAGCTACAGACGATCATCCGCAGTTTTTCGGTAGATGCCAAAATCGTACAGCGTAAGAAATCACATGTGGTCTATGTGAAAGAAGGTGCGCAGATTGTTGACATGCTTGCTGTTATGGAAGCTAATGTGGCATTGATGGACCTGGAGAACATCCGCATACTGAAGGAAATGAGAAATTCAGTAAACAGAAAAGTAAACTGTGAAACTGCGAATATTAATAAAACCGTAAATGCAGCCGTCAAGCAGATGGAGGATATTAAGCTGGTCCGGCAGAAAATAGGATTTGAGCAGCTTAATGAAGGACTTGCACAGGTTGCTGAACTTCGGATGCAGTATCCGGAAGCTACACTAAAAGAATTAGGAATGATGTTAAGCCCGCAGGTGGGCAAATCGGGAGTCAATCACAGACTGAGAAAGCTGAGTGCAATGGCTGACGAACTGCGGGAGAAACAAGGAGGAGAATTATTATGATCAAAAAACCAATCACCATCAATTTATCCACAGGTCTGGAAGCGCGTCCGGTGGCACAGTTGGTACAGGTGGCTAGTCAGTTCAACAGTGAGATTTATGTAGAGATTGGAAAGAAGCGCGTGAATGCAAAGAGCATTATGGGTATGATGACGCTTGGGCTTGATGCAGGGGAAGAAATTACTTTATCTGCAAATGGTGAGGATGAGGAAGCTGCTATGGCAGGTATTGAGCAGTACTTAAGTAATCAGTGATCAAATAGTATTCAGGATAGAACACATCCGGAAGGGAAGACCGCTTTTCGGATGTGTTTTGTCGTGTATACGACAGCAATGTTACTGTTCACTTTGTTCACAGTAACGTAGCCAAAATTCATTCCAGATTGCCTACGGCAATGGAATTTTGGCTTGTATGTCTCGGGATTTTGGCATATTCATGCCAAAACACCTCGCGGGATAGTGGCGTGTGAACAGTAACACAGCAATCAATTGCATTGCCATAACAATAACATTAGATTGACCATAAAGATAAAACAGGGTATAATGAGCGAAAAGAGTAGAAATGAGGAGCGTAACAAATGTCAAAATTTCTGAAATTTATTGTACATTTTATAGTGATATGCACCATTGTCTGTGTTGTCGGGCTGGCAGTTCCGCCGTTTTTGGGAATTACGACAGAGATTATGGATGATTCCGGCAAAGAAACGAATCTGCCCATGGGATCGGTTACTTATGCAATTCCGGTAAAGATCAAAGAGGCAGCGGTTGGTGATTCTATTCTGTATCAGACTGATTCTAAAGCATACCGTTATATGATTACGGAAATGGATAAAAAGAATCATATTTTTAAGGTGATAGATTCCAGTGACAAAGATGCAGAACCTGTTGCCGTTGAGGTGAAGGATTACATACCGAAGGTTGTGATCACAGTAGGATATGCAGGATATCTCCTTCTTGCAACAGAAAGCATTGAGGGACTTATTATTCTCGGACTTGCCGTCCTTTTCCTGGTAATTCTGTATATAGTTGCGGAACTTCTGAAAAAAGAACCGCAGGATGATTATGATGAAACAGATACAGAACCCGGATATGTTAAGAGCAAGAAGGAACTTAAGAGAGAAGAGAAGGCAAGAGAGAAGCGTTATAAAGAAGAGGAACGCCAGATTAAGAAAGAGGAAAGGGCACGCAGGAAAGGAAAGGCTCCGGAACGAAAGAAAATTAAAACAGGCGGTTTTGTGGATGAAATCTATGAAGATGAGTTGGAACCTGTGAAGCCTGCGCAGCCGGAAACAATTCAGACTGCGACAAGCGAAGCTCATGAACTTCTCAGAAAAGAGATTGCAGCAGCTACGGCGGATGTACCGGTAAAGCAGGAAGAATCTGTACAGACGAAACCGGATGCAGGTGATATACATATGGAGCCTGTTTCCGGAAAGACAGAAGTGATCGTGCCTCAGGTAAAAGAGCAGCTGAAACAGATGATGAATGCTTCGGACAGAAAACCGGTAGAAGCAGAGGAAACAGAAGGAAACGCACAGGAAGAAATCAGGCGTATGGTAATTCCGACATGGTCGGCAGCACAGATTGCCGAGACAGCCAGAAGTCAGGGCGATGCGCCGGATATTGTGAGAGACGATGTTACAAAGGTTACATTATTTGATTATTCCGATATCATTGCGGATGAGAAACCGGTCTATCCGCAGAAACAGACTGCTGAAGAATAAAATAAGAGATTGAAAAAATATGACGATGAAAAGAACGTGTTTCTTCTTATATATAATATAGAAGGAACACGTTCTTTTTACTGCAGACAATCCGATCTCCATCATATCGTGAAGTCCTGCGTCAGCAGACCTGCAGATATCGGCCTTGTCGTTCACTATTCCGTAATGTTTCTATATAATAAAGCCATTAGTGTGTCGACAAGTTGATTCTTTTTTGTTTCGACATACAAGCCCAAATTCAATAAAAAATTGTACGGAATCAAGTACAAAAAAATATCAAAAAAAGTGAAAAAAACACTTGCATTTTTCTGAGAGGTCGTGTATACTCTCAATTGTTGTGACATTGATAGCAATGAAGCGCGAGGTTGCTGCCACAGAGATGGCAGGTTTTCCGTGGAGCGAATGTCAAGTTTGAAAACTGACGACAAGTCACTGTACAAGTTCAGAAGACCATCCAGGGATGGCGTGTGTGGTAAAAAATCGAAAGACACACACGGAGATGTGTACAGTCGCCGCTTGTCGTACTGCTTGAAAAGTACGAATAGGAGGAGACTTTTTTTATGGCAAATCAGGTAATGAGAATCACATTAAAGGCTTATGATCATCAGTTAGTAGATGCATCAGCAGCAAAAATCATCGAGACTGTTAAAAAGAACGGAGCAATGGTAAGCGGACCGGTTCCACTTCCAACTAAGAAAGAGGTTGTTACAATCTTAAGAGCCGTTCATAAATACAAAGATTCCAGAGAACAGTTCGAACAGAGAACTCATAAGAGACTGATCGATATCCTTACACCAACACAGAAGACAGTAGATGCTCTGTCAAGACTGGAAATGCCAGCAGGTGTTAACATCGATATCAAGATGAAGACTAAATAATTAGTCATCAACCCCAATTTGATAATGCTATAAGCATTAAGCTATTTACTATATGATTGCCGGTAATCGGTAATCCGCTATAAGGAGGAAGAAAGAATGAAGAAAGCTATTTTAGCTACTAAAGTCGGAATGACTCAGATCTTCAATGAAGACGGCCAGTTGATTCCGGTAACAGTTTTACAGGCTGGTCCTTGTGTCGTAACTCAGGTTAAGACAGAAGAGAACGATGGATACGAAGCAGTTCAGGTTGGATTCGGAGACATCAGAGAAAGCCTTGTTAACAAACCGGAAAAAGGACACTTTGACAAAGCTGGCGTTGCAGTAAAGAGATTCGTTAAAGAGTTCAGATTTGATAACGCTGCTGAATATACAGTAGGACAGGAAATTAAAGCTGATATCTTTGCAGACGGCGATCACATTGATGCAACAGCTGTTTCCAAAGGTAAAGGTTTCCAGGGTGCGATCAAGAGACATGGTCAGTCAAGAGGACCTATGGCTCACGGTTCTAAATATCACCGTCATGCAGGTTCCAATGGTGCTTGTTCTGATCCGAGCAAGGTATTCAAAGGAAAACACATGCCAGGTCATATGGGAAATGTTCAGGTTACTGTACAGAACCTTGAGATTGTACGCGTAGATACAGAAAATAACTTACTGTTAGTTAAAGGTGCTGTTCCAGGACCTAAGAAATCTTTGGTTACTATCAAAGAGACAGTAAAGTCCTTATAATAAGAAAGGAGGAGCACACAAATGGCAAACGTAACTGTTTATAATATGGAAGGCAACGAAGTTGGAACAATGGAACTGAATGATGCAGTATTCGGCGTAGAAGTCAATGAGCATCTTGTTCACCTTGCTGTTGTTCGTCAGCTTGCAAATAATCGCCAGGGTACTCAGAAAGCTAAAACACGTTCTGAAGTAAGCGGCGGCGGAAGAAAACCGTGGAGACAGAAAGGAACAGGTCATGCTAGACAGGGTTCCATCCGTGCACCACAGTGGACTGGCGGCGGTGTTGTATTCGCTCCGGTACCAAGAGATTATGAAGTAAAAATGAACAAGAAAGAAAGAAGAGCTGCTTTAAAATCTGCTCTGACTTCCAAAGTTCAGGACAATAAATTAGTAGTTGTTGATGCTCTTACATTAGCAGATGTTAAGACAAAGGAAATGCAGAAAGTTCTTACAAACCTGAAAGCTGAGAAAGCTCTGGTTATCACAGCAACAGATGACAAGAACGTAATCCTTTCCGCAAGAAACATCACTGATGTTCAGACTGCAACTCCAAGTACTATCAACGTATACGATGTTATGAACCACAACACCGTAATCGTAACCAAAGATGCTGTAGCATCCATCGAGGAGGTATATGCATAATGGCTGATATCAAGTACTATGACGTAATCAAGAAACCAGTGATTACAGAAAAATCTATGAATGCAATGGCTGAAAAGAAATACACTTTCTTAGTTCATCCGGAAGCAAATAAATCTCAGATCAAAGAAGCTGTAGAGAAAATGTTCGAAGGAACAAAAGTAAAGAGCGTTAACACCATGAATATGGATGGAAAGAAAAAACGCCGTGGTATGACAGTTGGAACAACTGCTAAAACCAAAAAAGCTATCGTAGCTCTGACAGAAGACAGCAAAGATATCGAAATCTTCGAAGGACTTTAATTAACAGATAGCGAGTGATAACATAGGTTATTGCGAATATGTGCACGAAAGCACGAGAACAAATTCGAAAGGAGAACAAAAATGGGAATCAAAAGTTATAACCCATATACACCGTCTAGAAGACATATGACTGGTTCCGATTTCTCAGAGATCACAAAATCTACACCAGAGAAATCTCTTACCGTGTCTTTAAAGAAAAACGCTGGACGTAACAACCAGGGTAAGATTACAGTTAGACACCGCGGAGGCGGAAGCAGAAGAAAATACAGAATCATCGACTTCAAGAGAAGAAAAGATGGAATCCCTGCAACAGTAGTTTCCATCGAGTATGATCCAAACAGAACAGCAAACATCGCTTTAATCTCTTACGTAGATGGCGAGAAAGCATATATCCTTGCACCGGAAGGCTTAAAAGTAGGTCAGAAAGTTATGAACGGAGCTGATGCAGAAGTTCGTGTTGGTAACTGCTTACCATTAGAGCTTATCCCGGTTGGTACTATGGTACACAACATTGAGCTTCATCCTGGAAAGGGCGGACAGATGGTTCGTTCTGCTGGAAACGGCGCTCAGTTAATGGCTAAAGAAGGCAAATACGCAACACTGCGTCTGCCATCTGGTGAAATGAGAATGGTTCCGATTGTATGCCGCGCATCTGTAGGCGTTGTCGGAAACGGAGATCACAACCTGATTAACATCGGTAAAGCCGGACGTAAACGTAACATGGGTATCAGACCTACTGTTCGTGGTTCCGTAATGAACCCGAATGACCATCCACATGGTGGTGGTGAAGGAAAGACCGGTATCGGTCGTCCAGGTCCATGTACTCCATGGGGAAAACCTGCTCTTGGTCTGAAGACAAGAAAGAAAAACAAACCGTCCAACAAGCTCATCGTAAGAAGACGCGATGGAAAAGCATTATCGAAATAATAAGGAGGATTAAGCATGTCTCGTTCACTGAAAAAAGGACCTTTTGCAGATGCCAGCTTACTTAAAAAAGTAGACGCATTAAACGCTGCAAATGACAAATCCGTTATCAAAACCTGGTCACGCCGTTCTACAATCTTCCCGTCCTTCGTAGGACACACAATCGCTGTCCATGACGGAAGAAAACACGTGCCGGTATACGTAACAGAAGATATGGTTGGCCACAAACTCGGTGAGTTCGTTGCAACCAGAACTTACAGAGGACACGGAAAAGACGAAAAGAAATCCGGAGTTCGCTAGTATTTGACTTTATATTCTGTCTGCTGCCCACAAGACAGCGGACAGGTTAACCTGATATTGAGAGAAAGAGGAAAGGAGGCACTTTAAAATGGCAAAGGGACATAGAAGCCAGATAAAAAGAGCCAGAAATGAGAGTAATAGAGAGACAAGACCGTCTGCAAAATTATCTTATGCAAGAATTTCTGTTCAGAAAGCCTGCTACGTGTTAGATGTAATCCGCGGTAAAGATGTGCAGACAGCACTTGGTATCTTAACATACAACCCAAGATACGCTTCCAGCGTTATCAAGAAACTTCTTGAGTCAGCAATTGCAAATGCTGAAAACAATAATGGAATGAATGCAGACAACCTCTACGTTGCAGCCTGCTATGCAGATAAAGGACCTACAATGAAGAGAATTCAGCCAAGAGCACAGGGTAGAGCTTACAGAATCGAGAAGAGAACAAGCCATATCACCATCGTGCTGGATGAAAGATAAGGAGGAAAAGCATGGGACAGAAAGTTAACCCACATGGCCTTAGAGTCGGTGTTATCAAGGATTGGGATTCAAGATGGTATGCTGATGCAGACTTCGCTGATTACCTGGTAGAAGACTACAACATCAGAACATTCCTTAAAAAGAAATTATACAGCGCAGGTGTTTCCAAGATCGAGATCGAGAGAGCATCTGACAGAGTTAAGATCATCATCTACACAGCTAAACCTGGTATCGTAATCGGTAAAGGCGGAGCTGAGATCGAAAAAGTTAAAGCTGAATTAAAGAAATTCACAGACAAGAAACTTATCGTAGATATCAAAGAAGTAAAGAGACCAGACAAAGATGCTCAGTTAGTAGCAGAGAATATCGCACTTCAGCTTGAGAACCGTATCTCTTTCAGACGTGCTATGAAATCTACAATGCAGAGAACAATGAAGGCCGGAGCTAAAGGTATCAAAACATCCGTATCCGGACGTCTTGGCGGTGCTGATATGGCTCGTACAGAGTTCTACAGCGAAGGAACTATCCCGCTTCAGACACTTCGTGCAGATATTGACTATGGATTCGCAGAAGCAGACACAACATACGGCAAAGTTGGCGTAAAAGCTTGGGTCTACAATGGCGAAGTACTTCCAACAAAAGGAACTAAGGAAGGGAGCGATAAATAATGTTAATGCCAAAAAGAGTAAAACGTCGTAAACAATTCCGTGGCTCCATGAGAGGAAAAGCCCTTAGAGGTAATAAGATCAATTATGGTGAATTCGGACTTGTTGCAACCGAACCGTGTTGGATCCGTTCCAACCAGATCGAAGCAGCCCGTGTTGCTATGACTCGTTATATCAAACGTGGTGGTCAGGTTTGGATCAAGATTTTCCCAGATAAACCAGTAACAGCGAAACCAGCAGAAACACGAATGGGTTCCGGAAAAGGTGCTCTCGAATACTGGGTAGCAGTTGTTAAGCCAGGACGTGTAATGTTCGAAATCGCAGGCGTTTCCGAGGAAATCGCTCGTGAAGCATTACGTCTTGCGATGCACAAGTTACCATGTAAATGTAAAATCGTTTCTCGTGCAGACTTAGAAGGCGGTGATAACAGTGAAAATTAATAAATTCGTGGAAGATTTAAAGGCAAAATCAGCTGCAGAATTAAATGAAGAATTAGTAGCTGCTAAAAAAGAACTTTTCAATCTGAGATTTCAGAATGCAACTAATCAATTAGAGAATACAAGCCGCATTAAAGAGGTTCGCAAGAACATTGCAAGAATCCAGACAGTAATTACTGAGCAGGCTAACGCTTCCAAATAATAGGAGGAAACTATCGTGGAAAGAAATCTGAGAAAAACCCGCGTGGGTAAGGTTGTCAGCAATAAGATGGACAAGACCATTGTAGTTGCTATTGAAGACCATGTAAAACATCCTCTTTACAAAAAGATCGTGAAGAGAACATATAAATTAAAAGCTCATGACGAAAACAATGAGTGCAATATCGGTGATACCGTAAAAGTTATGGAAACCAGACCGTTATCCAAGGATAAAAGATGGAGACTGGTTGAAATCGTAGAGAAAGTTAAATAAGGAGGAAACCAGTATGATCCAGCAGGAAACTAGACTGAAAGTTGCCGACAACACTGGTGCAAAAGAAATCCTTTGTATTCGTGTTATGGGCGGCTCTACAAGAAGATATGCAAGCATTGGCGATACAATCGTTGCTACTGTTAAAGATGCAACACCAGGCGGCGTTGTTAAAAAAGGTGACGTTGTAAAAGCTGTTGTAGTTAGAACTAAAAAAGGCGCTCGTCGTAAAGACGGATCTTACATCCGTTTCGATGAAAATGCTGCCGTAATCATTAAAGACGACTTAACTCCGAGAGGAACACGTATCTTTGGACCAGTTGCCAGAGAGCTTCGTGAAAAGAAATTCATGAAGATCGTTTCCTTAGCTCCGGAAGTATTATAGGAGGGTGCCTAATGTCAGCTATGAAAATTAAAAAAGGTGATACTGTAAAAGTTATCGCTGGTAAAGATAATGGCAAAGAGGGTAAAGTCCTTGCAGTTAACGCAAAAGACAATACCGTTGTTGTTGAGAATATCAACAAAGTTACAAAACACAGCAAACCATCTGCTGCAAATCAGCAGGGCGGAATCATTACAAAAGAAGCTCCACTGCACATCTCCAACGTTATGCTGGTTGTTGATGGACAGGCTACAAGAGTAGGATTCCAGATGGACGGCGACAAAAAAGTCCGCGTTGCTAAAAAGACCGGTAAGGTTATCGATTAATTAAGAGAGGAGGCATGACAAGTGAGTAGATTAAAAGAAATGTACAAAAATGAGATCATGGATGCCATGACCAAAAAATTTGGATACAAAAATGTTATGGAAGTGCCAAAACTCGACAAGATCGTAATCAATATGGGTGTTGGTGAAGCCAAAGAAAACGCTAAGCTTCTTGATGCTGCAATCGCAGATATGGAACTTATCACAGGACAGAAAGCAATCGCTACTAAAGCTAAAAAATCTGTCGCTAACTTTAAAATCAGAGAGGGTATGCCGATCGGTTGTAAAGTTACATTAAGAGGAGAAAAAATGTACGAGTTCGCTGATCGTCTGATCAACCTTGCACTTCCTCGTGTACGTGACTTCCGTGGTGTTAACCCGAACGCATTCGATGGTCGTGGAAACTACGCTCTGGGTATCAAAGAGCAGCTGATCTTCCCGGAAGTTGAATATGACAAAGTTGACAAAGTAAGAGGTATGGACATCATCTTCGTTACTACAGCTAAGACTGATGAAGAAGCTCGTGAATTACTGACATTATTCAATATGCCGTTTGCAAAATAATAGGAGGAACGATTCATGGCTAAAACAGCAATGAAAATCAAACAGCAGCGTAAACAGAAATTCTCCACAAGAGAATATACACGTTGCAATATTTGTGGACGTCCACATTCTGTTTTAAGAAAGTACGGAATCTGCAGAATCTGCTTCCGTGAATTAGCTTACAAGGGACAGATCCCGGGTGTTAAGAAGGCTTCCTGGTAGGAACCGGATTTAAATAAAATAAACGATCGGCTGATTTATCAGTCCGATCATATGTCCAAACGAGATTTATGATAAAACAGGTAACAATGTAAACAATTAATATATATGCACATGTAAAGTCTGAATAACAGGAGGAAACTAACATGACAATGAGCGATCCAATCGCAGATATGCTTACAAGAATCCGTAACGCAAACACTGCAAAACATGACACAGTAGATGTTCCGGCATCCAAAATGAAAACTGCAATTGCTAACATCCTTGTTGATGAAGGATATATTGCAAAATATGATTTAGTTGAAGATGGAGTTGTTAAAACTCTTCATATCACACTGAAATACGGTGAAGACAAAAACGAAAAAATCATCACTGGTTTAAAGAGAATTTCCAAACCTGGTCTTCGTATCTACGCAGGTAAGGATCAGCTTCCAAAAGTTCTTGGTGGACTTGGAATCGCAATTCTTTCTACAAACAAAGGTGTTATTACTGATAAAGAAGCTCGTAAACTTCAGGTTGGCGGCGAAGTATTAGCATTCGTTTGGTAATTTGAACCAAGATTTTTTATAGAGAACAAACTGAAAACAGAGAGGATGAAACATCCTCTCCGATAATCTAAGTAAGGAGGACAAACATATGTCACGAATTGGTAGACTTCCGGTTGCTATTCCTGCAGGCGTAGAAGTAACTGTCGCTGAAGGCAACGTAGTAACTGTAAAAGGACCAAAAGGAACTCTCGAAAGAGCACTTCCTACAGAAATGGAAATCAAAGTCGAAGATGGTCATGTAGTAGTATCCAGACCAAACGACTTAAAGAAAATGAAATCTCTTCACGGTTTAACAAGAAGCTTGATCCACAACATGGTTGTTGGTGTAAGCGAAGGCTATACAAAAGAGCTTGAAGTTAACGGTGTAGGTTATAAAGCAGCAAAACAGGGCAAAAAGCTTGTGCTTAGCCTTGGATATTCTCATCCGGTAGAAATGGAAGATCCAGACGGAATCGAAACCAAAGTAGATGGTAACAAGATTATCGTATCCGGTATCAGCAAAGAAAAAGTCGGCCAGTTTGCAGCTGAGATCAGAGACAAGAGAAGACCTGAGCCATACAAAGGTAAAGGTATTAAGTATGTTGATGAAGTTATCAGACGTAAAGTTGGTAAGACTGGTAAGAAATAATTCAGGAGGGTGAGAAAATGGTAAATAAGGCATCTAGAGCGAAAATTCGTGAGAATAAGCATAGAAGATTACGTCATCATTTAAACGGAACTGCAACAACACCACGTTTAGCAGTATTTCGTTCCAACAAGCATATTTATGCTCAGATCATTGATGACACTGTAGGAAAAACTTTAGTATCTGCTTCTACTCTTCAGAAAGAAGTAAGAGCTGAGTTAGAGAACACTGATGATGTAGCAGCTGCTGCACATTTAGGAACCGTTATTGGTAAGAAAGCTGTTGAAGCTGGCATCGAAAGCGTTGTTTTCGACAGAGGAGGCTATATCTACCACGGTAAAGTTAAAGCACTGGCAGACGCAGCAAGAGAAGCTGGGCTGAAATTCTAATAAGGAGGAGCGAAACACATGAAACGTAATCTTATTGATGCTAGTCAGTTAGAATTAGAAGATAAAGTAGTATCAATCAAGCGTGTTACCAAGGTTGTTAAAGGTGGTCGTAACTTCCGTTTCACAGCTTTAGTTGTTGTAGGTGACGGCAACGGACACGTTGGTGCAGGTTTAGGTAAAGCAGCCGAAATTCCTGAAGCGATCCGCAAAGGAAAAGAGGATGCTATTAAGAAATTAGTAACAGTAGCAAGAGACGAAAACAACTCTATTACACATGACTTCGTTGGAAAATACGGAAGCGCTGAAATGCTTCTGAAGAGAGCTCCGGAAGGTACTGGAGTTATCGCCGGCGGTCCTGCCCGTGCGGTAATCGAGTTAGCTGGTATCAAAAACATCCGTACAAAATGTATGGGATCCAGAAACAAACAGAACGTTGTTCTTGCAACAATCGAAGGCTTAAGACAGTTAAAAACTCCGGAAGAAGTTGCTAGACTTCGCGGAAAATCTGTTGATGAGATTCTGGCTTAAGGAGGAAATACAAAAATGGCAAACACATTAAAAGTTACATTAGTAAAATCTCCTATTGGTGCAGTTCCGAAACACAAAAAAACTGTTGCAGCTATGGGTCTTACAAAAATGCACAAAACAGTTGAAATGCCGGATAACGCAGCAACAAGAGGAATGATTCAGCAGGTACAGCACCTGGTAAAGGTTGAAGAAGCTTAATTGCGATTTAACCAGAGAGAATTCTGATATGGATCTGATATGAACCTGTTATTCGCAGAGAATGGCAGGAGCATACAGAAACATATTCAGACACAATACAATCTGAACTTATAGATTTGAAATAATAATAAGGAGGTGCCAACATGGAATTATCAAACTTAAGACCAGCAGAAGGTTCTAAGCACAGCGATAACTTCAGAAGAGGCCGTGGACATGGTTCTGGAAACGGTAAAACAGCCGGTAAAGGACACAAAGGACAGTTAGCTCGTTCCGGTCACAAGAAACCGGGATTTGAAGGTGGTCAGATGCCTTTATACAGACGTCTGCCTAAGAGAGGATTCAAAAACAGAAATACAAAAGAGATTATTGCAATCAACGTTGACGTACTGAACCGTTTTGAAGATGGTGCAGAAGTTACAGCAGAAAGCTTACTTGCAAGCGGTGCAATCTCCAAGATCGCTGATGGCGTTAAAATTCTTGGAAACGGTGAGCTGACAAAGAAACTTAATGTCAAAGTAAATGCTGTCAGCGAGACTGCAAAATCAAAAATTGAAGCTGCTGGTGGTACAGTAGAGGTGATCTAATGTTTGAAACTCTTAAAAATGTTTTTAGAGTGAAAGAAATGAGACGCAAGCTGTTGTATCTGATATGGATGATTTTTATCATCCGTATCGGCTGCCAGATTCCGGTACCGGGAGTTGACAGTGATTTCTTCAAACAGTGGTTCAGCAGCAATGCCGGTGATGCATTCAATTTCTTTGATGCATTTACCGGTGGTTCATTTGAAAGAATGTCAATTTTCGCATTAAACATCACACCATATATTACATCTTCCATTATCATTCAGCTTCTTACCATTGCAATTCCGGCACTGGAAGAAATGCAGAGAGATGGTGAAGAGGGAAGAAAGAAGATGACTGCGATCACACGTTATGTGACCGTAGGTCTTGCTTTATTTGAGTCAATCGCAATGGCAATCGGATTCGGACGTCAGGGTATGATTCCGAATCTGGACTTCTTTAAAGGTGTTGTAGTTGTTGCCTGCCTTACAGCCGGTTCAGCTATGCTGATGTGGCTCGGTGAGCGTATTACGGAAAAAGGCGTTGGAAATGGTATTTCCATCGTACTTACCATTAATATCATTTCCAGAGTACCAAGCGACCTGACATTACTGTATGAGAACTTTATTAAAGGAAAAACGATTGCAAAGGGTACTCTTGCAGGACTGATCATTGCAGCCGTTATTCTTCTGGTAGTAGTTCTGGTACTTATCCTTAACGGAGCAGAGAGAAGAATTCCGGTTCAGTATTCCAAGAAAATGGTTGGAAGAAAGCTGATGGGCGGTCAGTCCACCAATATTCCGCTGAAGGTTAACACCGCCGGTGTTATCCCGGTAATCTTTGCATCCTCCATTATGTCTTTCCCGGCTGTCATTGCGCAGTTAACAGGAAAAGGTAATGGTACAGGAATCGGAAGTGAGATTATTCGTGGTCTTTCTTCCAATAACTGGTGTAATCCGAAACAGCTCCAGTATACATGGGGATTGGTTCTTTACATCGTACTTTGTGTTTTCTTTGCATATTTCTACACTTCCATTACATTCAATCCTCTGGAAGTTGCAGATAATATCAAAAAGCAGGGTGGATTTATTCCGGGTATTCGTCCTGGAAAACCTACGTCAGACTATTTGACTAATATCTTAAATTATATTATATTTATAGGTGCAGTAGGTCTTATCATTGTGTGCGTGATTCCGTTCATCTTTAATGGTGTGTTCGGAGCGAATGTTTCATTCGGTGGTACATCTATCATCATTATTGTTGGTGTTATCCTCGAAACTGTGAAACAGATTGAGTCACAGCTTCTCGTACGTAATTACAAAGGCTTTCTGAACAATTAAAAATGAGAGGTTGTGGTGCATGGCATCACAGCCTTGATTTGCTAAAAAAGAAAACGGAGGGTATAACTTATGAAAATCATTATGTTGGGTGCACCGGGGGCAGGAAAAGGAACTCAGGCGAAGAAAATTGCTGCGAAATATCAGATTCCGCATATTTCTACCGGAGATATTTTCCGCGCAAACATTAAAAATGGAACAGAACTGGGTAAAAAAGCAAAAACTTATATGGATCAGGGACTTCTCGTACCTGATGAACTGACCTGTGATCTGGTTGTGGACAGAATACAACAGCCGGATGCAGCAAATGGTTATGTGCTGGATGGTTTTCCAAGAACAATTCCTCAGGCAGAGTGCTTAACAGAGGCTCTGAACAAACTGGGAAGTAAAGTTGATTATGCAATCGATGTGGATGTTCCGGATTCTAATATTGTAAACCGTATGTCCGGAAGACGTGCCTGCCTGAAATGTGGTGCTACTTATCATGTTGTACATGCAGCACCGAAGGTTGAGGGCGTTTGTGATACCTGTGGAGAGAAACTGGTGCTTCGTGATGATGACCAGCCTGAAACAGTTCAGAAACGTCTTAACGTATATCATGAGCAGACACAGCCGCTGATCGATTATTATACTAAAGAGGGAATTTTAAAATCAGTGGATGGTACAAAAGATCTTGAAGAAGTATTTGCAGATATTGTTGCCATCCTGGGAGAGTAATTGGGTGTTTTTAAACACCATCTGGAGGTAAAATGTCGGTTTCTATCAAGACAGAACATGAAATTGAACTTATGAGGGAGGCAGGTCATTTGCTTGAAAAAGTGCATGATGGTCTGATCCCTTACATTAAACCGGGAGTGAGCACAAAGGAGATTGACCGTATCGGAGAACAGATGATACGTGATCTGGGATGCATCCCGAATTTCCTGAACTACGGAGGGTTTCCGGCGTCATTCTGTATCAGTCTGAATGATGAGGTAGTTCATGGGATCCCGTCTGAAGAGAAGATCATTCAGGAGGGAGATCTTGTAAAGATTGATGCCGGTCTTATTTATAAGGGGTATCATTCTGATGCAGCGAGGACTTATGCTGTCGGTGAAGTTTCACCGCAGGCACGTAAGCTGATGGATGTGACCAGAGAGTGTTTCTTTGAGGGACTCAAGGCCGCACGTGCGGGAAATCATCTGAATGATATTTCCAAGGCAATCGGTGCTCATGCTGCCAAATATCATTATGGGATTGTCCGCGACCTGGTTGGACATGGAATCGGCACTCACCTTCATGAGGATCCGCAGATCCCGAATTTTCCGCAGAAGCGAAGAGGAGTTCGTCTGATGCCGGGTATGACACTTGCTGTAGAGCCTATGATCAATCTGGGACGTGCAGATGTGGCATGGCTGGATGATGAGTGGACTGTTGTAACTATGGATGGTTCTCTTTCTGCTCATTATGAGAATACGATTCTTATTACAGATGGAGATCCGGAGATTCTGACTCTTACGAAATAATTGGACGACATACAGGAGGTTTAAAATGTCAAAAGCAGATGTAATCGAAGTGGAAGGCACTGTTCTGGAAAAGCTGCCTAATGCGATGTTTAAAGTGGAACTGGAGAACAAACATGTGGTGCTTGCACATATCAGTGGTAAGTTACGTATGAATTTTATTCGTATTCTTCCCGGAGATAAAGTTACGATTGAATTGTCTCCGTATGATCTGTCTAAGGGCAGGATTATCTGGAGAGATAAGTAAGAAATATTGGACTGCAGTTGGTGCAGTGATGAGAAAGAGAGCTGGAGGGATCTGGTTCTCTTTTTTTGTGCCGGAAGGGACGCGTAAAAAGGACGCGTATAAAAATAATTCATTTCATGTGCGGTTTCGGCATCTAAGATATTCTAAGGTGAAAAAAATCTGCTAAAGGCATGAGCCGCCTTATCAAACTCGCTCCGTTGCAAACTTCGCTCAGACAGTGATACAGTCGGCTCATAACGCAGATTTTTTTCGCCTAAGAATATCTAAGATGCCTGCAAATGCACATGAAATGAATTATTTTTCTACGCTGTGTGTTGGCAGTGGGAAGGTTTAGCTGTGATTTTTCAAACATGCTCCGGAATAGATATTAAAACTAGTTTTTATAGATGGATGATTGGGGGAAATGGGGGAGAAAATGAAAAAATGTGATTTTATTCAAAAAAGTGCTTGCATTTTATATTTTGCTGTGATAGTATATAAGCCGAACGCATGAGTATATTGTATTTGTGCGCTCAAAAAACTGCAGATTTTAATGAATTTACGGAAGGAGGATTTCCAGTGAAAGTAAGATCATCTGTAAAGCCGATCTGCGAAAAATGCAAGATCATTAAAAGAAAAGGATCTATCAGAGTAATCTGTGAGAATCCAAAACACAAACAGCGTCAGGGTTGATTGACGGTTTAAAGTTTGTGTAACGTGCGGCTGCAGTGTGAGACGCCCGGAAGGGTTGTTCAGACTGTTAAGATAGTTTTAGCATGTATTGCCTAATACCGAGAGGCAACGTTGGCCCGTTGGCCGCAGTAATTCGGAAAGGCTGCTTTTCGCCAATTGCAGCTGGGTGTTTTACCGAGGCACCCCAATTAGGAACTGAGAAATAAGGAAGTGATGTGTCCGATACATCCCATTTCACCTTACTTGAGTGAGAGAATTCGCGAGGGTAAGTGATGTACAGGCATTAAGGACTTTCAAAGTAGAAGATGGAGGAAACAGTACATGGCTCGTATAGCTGGTGTAGACTTACCAAGAGAAAAACGTATTGAAATCGGTCTTACCTACATTTATGGTATTGGTAGACCAAGCGCAGACAAAATCCTTGCAAAGGCAGAAGTTAATCCTGACACACGTGTCAGAGATTTGACTGATGACGAAGTAAAGAGACTCAGCGCAGTTATTGATGAAACAATGACAGTAGAAGGTGACCTTCGTAGAGAAATCGCCCTCAACATTAAGAGACTGCAGGAAATCGGATGCTACAGAGGTATCCGTCATCGTAAAGGACTTCCGGTTCGTGGTCAGAAGACTAAGACCAACGCCAGAACACGTAAAGGTCCTAAGAGAACAGTAGCTAATAAGAAGAAATAAATAAAGCTTTAAACATTTGATAAGCGTAGGCTGATCTTATGAGGAAGCTTGCATGGACACTTGATGAATGACGAGCGAAGCGAGGAAATGAATTTAGTGGACATGGTGTTTCTTGTAACATATATTTGATTGATAAATAGGAAAGTGTAGGTTAGTTTTAAAATGGCTAAAGTGACTAAAAAAGCGACTGCAAAACGTCGTGTCAAGAAAAACGTTGAACACGGACAGGCACATATTCAGTCTTCTTTCAACAATACAATTGTTACTCTGACTGACAATGAAGGAAACGCTCTTTCATGGGCAAGTGCTGGTGGTCTTGGATTTAGAGGTTCAAGAAAATCTACTCCTTATGCAGCACAGATGGCAGCTGAGACTGCAACAAAAGCTGCACTTATTCATGGTTTAAAAACTGTAGATGTTATGGTAAAAGGACCAGGTTCTGGACGTGAAGCTGCAATCCGTGCCCTTCAGGCTTGCGGACTGGAAGTAACAAGCATCCGCGACGTAACTCCGGTACCACACAACGGTTGCCGCCCACCAAAACGCAGAAGAGTCTAATTGATTTAGAATATTAGGAGGTATTTGAGAAATGGCAGTAAATAGAGTGCCTGTTCTGAAAAGATGCAGATCCCTTGGCCTGGATCCGATTTATTTAGGAATTGATAAAAAATCCACAAGACAGTTAAAACGTGCAAATCGTAAAATGTCTGAGTATGGTTTACAGTTAAGAGAAAAACAGAAAGCAAAATTCATCTACGGAGTTCTGGAAAAACCTTTCCACAACTACTACGACAAAGCTGACAGAATGCCTGGACAGACTGGTGCAAACCTTATGATCCTTCTTGAGAGCAGACTTGACAATGTAGTATTCCGTATGGGATTTGCAAGAACAAGAAAAGAAGCTCGTCAGATTGTTGACCACAAGCATGTACTTGTAAACGGAAAATGTGTAAACATTCCTTCCTACCTTGTAAAAGCCGGTGATCAGATCGAGATCAGAGAAAAATCCAAAGGTTCTGAAAGATACAAAGGTATCCTTGAAGTAACTGGCGGACGTCTTGTTCCGGAATGGATCGATGTAGATCAGGAGAACTTAAAAGGAACTGTAAAAGAACTTCCTAACAGAGAAGCAATTGATGTTCCTGTAAACGAGATGCTTATCGTCGAGTTGTACTCCAAATAATCCATAGGATTATATCATAGAAAATTACCTGGTAATATTTCTATTATTTATACGATTCAGTGGTTGATTATTATCTTCCGCTGAATTGTAGTATTTGAATGAATACCCCTCAAACTTTTATTAACCCAGAAGGAGGGAACCCTATAGTGTTTGATTTTAATAAACCTAAGATCGAGATTACCGAATTATCTGAAGATAAAAAATTTGGCAGATTCGTAGTTGAGCCTCTGGAAAGAGGATATGGAACTACACTTGGAAATTCTTTAAGAAGAATTATGCTGTCTTCCCTGCCGGGTGCAGCTGTAAGCCAGGTTAAAATTGATGGTGTGCTTCACGAATTCAGCTCCATTCCGGGCGTAAAAGAAGACGTGAGCGATATTATCATGAATCTGAAGAGCCTTGCTATTAAGAACCACAGCACAGACAATGAGTCGAAAACCGCATACATCGAATGTGAAGGAAAAGGTGTTGTAACTGCAGCTGATATCCAGGCTGATCAGGATATCGAGATCATGAATCCGGATCAGGTGATTGCTACTTTAAACGGTGGCAAGGACTGCAGACTTGCTATGGAGCTTACTATTACAAAAGGCCGCGGATATATCAGTGCTGATAAAGGTAAATCTGATGATATGCCGATTGGTGTACTTGCAGTTGATGCTATCTATACACCGGTAGACAGAGTCAACATGACTGTAGAGAATACACGTGTTGGTCAGGTAACCGATTATGATAAGCTGACACTGGATGTGTATACAAACGGTACACTTGATCCGGATGAGGCGGTAAGCCTTGCAGCAAAAGTATTAAGCGAGCACTTGAGCCTTTTCATTGACCTTTCCGAGAATGCAAAGACCGCTGAGGTTATGATCGAGAAAGAAGACAATGAGAAAGAAAAAGTCCTGGAAATGAGCATTGATGAACTTGAGTTATCTGTTCGTTCCTATAACTGCTTGAAGAGAGCCGGTATTAATACAGTTGAAGAATTATGTAACAAGACTTCTGATGATATGATGAAGGTTCGTAACCTTGGACGTAAATCATTAGAAGAAGTTCTTGCGAAACTGAAAGAGCTGGGCTTACAGCTTCAGCCTGCAGAAGAGTAAGAATTGATCAGGTTATTGGTTCTCTAAGGGAACAATAACCAGTTAGCAAAGAGATATTATACGGTGGGGATGCCTAAGCAGTCGGACAGTAAGACCGAACAAGCGTGCCCGGCTGTCCCACAGATGGAGGAAAATTAAATGGCAAAATATAGAAAATTAAGCAGAACTTCTGACCAGAGAAAAGCATTACTGAGAAGCCAGGTAACAAGCCTTTTATATCATGGAAAAATTGTTACTACAGAAGCTAAAGCAAAAGAAATCCGTAAAATCGCAGAAGGCCTTGTAGCTATGGCTGTTCGTGAAAAAGATAACTTCGAAACTGTTACTGTAACTGCTAAAGTTGCTCGTAAAGATGCTGAAGGCAAGAGAGTAAAAGAAGTTGTTGACGGAAAGAAGAAAACTGTATACGATGAAGTACAGAAAGAGATCAAGAAAGATGCTCCTTCCAGACTTCACGCTCGTCGTCAGATGATGAAAGTTTTCTACCCGGTTAAAGAAGTACCTGCAAAGGGTGCCGGAAGAAAGAAAAACACTAAAGACGTAGATATGGTTGCTAAGATGTTCGATGAGATCGCTCCAAAATACGCTGACCGTAACGGTGGTTACACAAGAATCGTTAAGATCGGACCGCGTAAAGGCGATGCTGCAATGGAAGTACTGATCGAATTAGTATAATCCAGCCAGATTTTCGATTTTATATTTGTCCAGACGATGATAAGACTGCATATGTATGGTGTTCATGCCGTATATATGCAGTTTTTTTGTTATGCTATAGGAAATCACTTCCTTGTAACATAACCGTTTATTACCCTTGATTATTTGAGCCAGATAGCGTAAAATACGTAGAGTATATAAAAACCATATTGATGAAGAAGTGTTAAATAAGACATTGGACTGTTACAAAATACGAGAGCAAAAGATAAGCGAGGAATACAAATGACCGGCAGGAGATTGAAAAATTGAGGCAGAATACGAAAAAGAAACGATCAGGATTTGGTTATTTCATCAGGATGTTTTTGTTGTTGGTGGAATTACTGGCTGTTACACTGTTTCTGTGGGGAAATGATGCTTATTCCATATCTGCCACCACACCTGAATTTAAGTGGGAAAATTATAAAACGATCGCACATGCACTGGGAGGGATTGGTGATAAAACCTATCTGAATTCAAAAGAGAGTTTTCTGGCAGGCTATCAGATGGGGTGCAGGTTGTTTGAAGTTGATCTTGTGAAGACATCTGACAATGTATGGGTGTGCCGCCATAGCTGGTATCAGTCTCTTGGACAATGGGAAGGCGATGAAAAGAAAGTTCTGTCCTCAGAGGAATTCTTATCCCAGCCCATTTATGGAAAATATACTCCTATAACATTTGAAGATCTGCTGGTGCTGCTGAGCGATTATCCGGATACTTTTGTGATGCTGGATTCCAAGCAGTATTCTGTCCGTAATTATCAGAAGACGGTGGAGGACTATGCTGATTATATCGAACTTGCAGAAGCGGCAGGTGTTCCGGATGTGATGGGGCAGATCATACCGGAAATCTATAATCAGGCAATGTTTGCCGGAACAGCACTGCTGTATGATTTTCCTGGATATATTTATTCCTTATGGCAGGAATATTCTACAGAAGAACTGACTGAGATCGCAGCATTCTGTAAAGAAAAAAATATTCAGGCAGCTACAGTCTATTATAAATACTGGTCAGAGGATGTGCAGGAGATTTTTGACAAAAAAGGGATCAGGTTATATATTTATACTGTGAATGACCTGAAGGAAGCACAATATTATATGCAAGAGGGTGCGGCAGGTGTATGCTCAGACTATCTGCAGGATACTATGTTTAACTGATCTGTCCTGGCGGCATTATGAAATGGCCATAGAGGATTATTATAGCTGTAGCTGTTCTAGAGAGTGTCTGAAAAATCATTCCCGCAATCTGCACGCCCCACTTTGCGGTATATTTTGCTCGAATTCGGTTGCCGTAGCGGGATGAATAAGGGCAAAGATATCAGGAGCAAAAAGAATTTTAAATAAGCGGCAATAACAAAGATTATATTATAAAGGAAATTATCATACACAATGAAAATAAGAGTAATGATTGCTGTCTGTGCAGCAAAATTTGTAGGATACGTATGTAAGAAAATGGGAAGACAGGGTGTGACCTGGGCAGGAAAAGTGGCGATTAAGATCTGTCCGGACATTCTGGAACAGCTTTCCTCACAGGTACGAAAGGCTATTTTTGCAACCTGCGGTACAAATGGAAAGACAACTACCAACAATATGCTCTGTGCGGCACTGGAAGCGGAAGGACAGAAAGTAATCTGTAACCATACAGGTTCCAATATGCTCAATGGAGTTGTTGCCGCATTTGTGCTGGCTTCGAAATGGAATGGTAAGATTGATGCGGACTATGCATGCATTGAGGCCGATGAAGCATCCACCAGACATATTTTTCCGAGAATCAAACCGGACTATATGCTTCTGACAAATCTTTTCCGCGACCAGCTTGACAGATACGGAGAGATTGATATCACTATGAACATTCTGGAAGAAATGATGCGCAAGGTTCCGAAGATGCAGATTATTGTAAACGGTGATGATGCATTATCCGCATATCTTGCCATGGATTCCGGGAATCCATATGTAACTTATGGTATCAGTAAACCGGTGATCAAATCTGCGGCAAATGAAATCAGGGAAGGACGTTTCTGTAAGCGATGCGGTGAAAAACTGGAATATCGTTTCTATCATTACAGCCAGCTGGGAGATTATTATTGTCCAAAATGCGGATTTGCAAGACCGAAGCCGGATTTTGATGCGGAGGATGTAAAGGTAGGCGACCAGCTTAGCTTTTGTGTAGAAGGAAAACACATTGTAGCAAATTATAAGGGATTTTATAATGTGTATAATATACTGGCAGCTTATGCGGGAGTGAGGACTGCGGGATTTGCGGGAGAGCATTTCGGGGATATGCTCCGCAGATTTAATCCGGAAAACGGACGTATGGAGCAGTTTCGCATTAAGGGAACAGGAGTAACCTTAAATCTTGCCAAGAATCCGGCGGGATTTAATCAGAATATTTCCGCAGTGATGCAGGATCAGGCACCGAAGGACATCATTATTGCGATCAATGATAATGCTCAGGATGGAACAGATATTTCCTGGCTCTGGGATGTTGACTTTGATCTTCTCGGAAATGATTCAGTGAAATCTATTACTGTAAGCGGTATCCGCTGTCAGGATATGCGTCTGCGGCTGAAATATGTGGATATCCCGTCTGTCCTCGAGGGCGATGTTGAGAAAGCAATCCGCGACAGAGTAGAGGACGGAGTGGGGAATTTGTATGTGCTGGTAAACTATACAGCATTATTCAGTACCAGAAATATTCTGAAGAGACTGGAGGGCGAGAAATAATGAAAATTACAATAGGACATTTATATCCGGATCTTCTGAATCTTTATGGTGACAGAGGTAATATCCAGTGTCTGATGAAGAGATGCCAGTGGCGTGGGATTGAGGCTGAGACCATACCGTTTGAGCTGGATGATAAAATAGATTTCTCGAAGCTTGATATCGTACTTCTGGGTGGCGGTTCGGACAGAGAACAGATGATCGTATGTGAGAAGCTACAGAAAATCCAACCGGATTTTAAGGCTTATGTGGAAGATAACGGCGTTGTCATTGCAATCTGCGGTGGCTATCAGTTACTTGGGAAGTATTACAAAACAGATCAGGGAAACATGAAAGGACTGGACCTGGTAGACTTGTATACAGAGCAGGGCGAAGGCCGTCTGATCCAGAATATCGTTCTGCAGAGTGAGCTGTTTGATATGCCGATCGTTGGATTTGAGAATCATGGAGGAAGAACCTGCATTAATAATAACAAACCACTGGGAAAAGTACTTTACGGTGCAGGAAATGACGGTAAGTCAGGCTATGAAGGCGTAGTATATAAGAATGTGATAGGGACTTATCTGCATGGACCGTTACTTCCGAAGAATCCGCAGCTTGCAGACTGGCTCATTCAACATGCGCTGGAAAGAAAGTATGGAAAAGAAACAGAACTTACACCGTTAGATGACAGTCAGGAAAAAGAAGCAAATGACTATATATACCATAGATTTGTAAGAGGATAATTATGGCGAAATCATGTAATCAAAAAGGAAAAATACTGTATCTGCAGAAAATGCTGTCTGAGACAACCAGCCAAAATCCTGTCACCATGCAGGAGATTCTGGCAAAACTGGAAGAACAGGGGATTCGAGCTGAGCGAAAGAGTATTTATGATGATATGGAAACCCTGCGTGATTTTGGAATGGATATACATTACAGAAGAGGACGGGAAGGCGGATATTATGAGGAAAAATCCGCTTCAGATAAAACAGAAGCGGATAATACGATAATACATCAGCCGGATGGCGAAACAGGAGAGAAATCTGAAAATGTGCAGGAACAGATTGGAAAAGAATCTGAAGCACCTGCAAAGATCAGTGCTCCGACACCCTCCCAAACAGGAGAGAATATAAAAGAAATCAGGCTTGTATGTCAGAATTCTACAAAGAAAAAAATCCAGCGTACCTTTGGCTCGGAGATTTTCTGCAAAATAAAGGGGGAGGATAATTTTATTGTAACTGTTGAGGTTGTGGTTGATAAGGCATTTTTTGGATGGTTGACTTCTATGGGAAGAAATGTACATATTCTGAAACCAAAGAAAGCAGCCGTTGCCTATCGGGATTATCTGAAGAACATTGCAAAAGATTATAAGGGAATTGATAAATAAATATGATATCAGAAAGGATCGTATTATGAAAAGAAGAGCAACAGCTATTCTGCTTGGAATAATGGTATCCTCCATGTTCCTGTCTGCCTGCGGGAAGAATGAGGCAAAAGAAGCAGCAAATGAAAGCGCCCAGGTAGAAGAAGAGGGCGTAGGCGAAGTAACTGAGGAAGGTGAAAAAGTAGAGGCAGAAAATAAAAATGCTTCTGATGCCGATGACAGCAGCAAGGCAGGAGACAGTGCAAAATCAGACGAAGACAATAAAGAGACATCAGTGAATGAGGAAGAAGACGGAGATTCTTCAGGAAAAGATTCAGATGATGAATCAGAGGAAGATGCTGAGGTAACGGAAGCTTCTGCCGGAAAGATAGGTGTGCTTCTTTCTGATGACGATGAGGATGCAAAAATTGACAGCGAAGAGATGACTTCGCAGATTGAAGATGGAGGATATGAGGCAGATGTGAAGAATGCCGGTGGCGATCCTGCGCTTCAGATTTCCCAGATTCAGGAATTTATTGATGAGCAGGTTTCTGCCCTGATCATTGATCCGGTAGATTCCTATGGTCTGACAGATATCCTGAAAACTGCCAAAGAGCAGGAAATACCGGTTATTTCCTATGACAGTCTGATCCGGGATACTGCGGATATCAATTATTATGCAACTTATGATACCAGAGCAATAGGAAAGGATATTGCCAAAGAAATTATCAAAAAAATGGATCTGGATAAAGCCAGAGAGGATAAGAAGTCTTATACAATAGAATTTCTCATGGGATCTCCGGATGACAATGCTGCACTGTTTCTGTGTAATGGAATCCAGGAAGGGCTTCAGGAATATCTGGATGATGGAACACTTGTATGTAAATCCGGAAATACGTCATTTGATGATACAGGAATCATGAGATGGAGCGAGACATCTGCAAAGACAAAACTTGATTCGATTATAAGTGAGTTTTATGCAGAGGAGAAGGCTCCGGATATTATCTGTACTGCATATGACGGATTTGCTTATGCTGCAGAGGAAATTTTAAGTGACAGTGGTCTGGAACCGGGAAGTGATGAATGGCCGATGATCACAGGATATGGCAGTGAGGCACAGGCAGTAAAGGATATTGCAGCAGGTAAAATGTCATTTACCATGTTTATGGACCGTAAGGAACTGGCTAAGGGCGGAGCACAGATGGCCATTGACTATCTGACAGGAGAGAAAGTTGACGTAAAAGATTATTCACAGTATGATAACGGAGTAAAGATTGTGGGAACTTTTACATGTGGAGCACAGATGATCGACAAGGATAATTATCAGATTCTTGTGGATAACGGAACTTATACGGAAGATGAGATCGCTCCTGATTCCACACCGACACCAGAGGCAACACCTGTGCCGAAAGTGACATTAAAGACAGCCTCAGAGGAAGATTCAAAAGAAGTGACACCAACTCCCGAAACAGAAGATAAATCAGAAGGTGAAACGAGAGAAAATCTGATCTATGATTCCGAAGATAACTCAAAAGTGGAGAAAACATCAGATCAGAAAAAATAAAGAATTCATAGAACAAAAAAAGGATGGGTTTTCCCATCCTTTTATAGTTAATCTCTGAAGGTTAAGGAATCGTCTGTCATGGAATCAACAATGGCAAGAGATTCAAGACGTATTCCCATATCGCGGATCTCCTGACCGCCATGCTGGAATCCTTTCTCAATAACAATACCGGCTCCTTCAAGAGTTGCCCCTGATTTCTTAACAATATCGATCAGGCCGAGAAGTGCACATCCGTTAGCAAGGAAATCATCAATCAGAAGTACATGATCTTCAGGTCCGAGAAACTTCTTGGAAAGGATCACATCATATACTTTTTTATGAGTGAAAGATTCTACTTTAGTTGTATACATTTCTCCATCCAGATTCACGCTCTGTGCTTTCTTGGCAAAAACTACAGGTACATCAAAGTACTGTGCAGCAATACAGGCGATACCGATACCGGATGCTTCAATTGTAAGGATTTTAGTGATTGGACAGTCGGAGAAGCGGCGTTTGAATTCTTTGCCGATTTCATTGATGAGGGTAATATCCATCTGATGATTTAAGAAACTGTCTACTTTTAAAATATTTCCCGGTTTTACAACTCCATCCTTAAGAATTCGGTCTTTTAAAAGCTTCATAGATTTCTCTCCTTTATATATGTAATTAGTTTGTAGCTGTCGGTAACTATCCGGTACACTGCTTCCCGAAAGTACTGAATAGTTACAGTTACTGTGAATATGCAGAATTCAAAAAAACATCAGGCTGCAAAATGAACAGTAACATTGCTGTTTTGATAATTATAGACTATGATACGCTATAATTCGTCTTCATGCAATTATTTTTGACAAAAAATCTAAAAATAATTATAATAGTCTCAGACTGGTTGGGAAAAACCGCAGGACAATCTGTGCAGATTGCCGTAAATCAGCCGAAGAGGGCTAAATAGTGAAACGGATTGTGAATATCCGTCTTACGGACTGGAGATGGAATATGAAAGAATATGAACTGATATGGGAAATTTTTAATAAATGTCCGCGGAATCAGATGCGTGATGTTTTTGTGGAAGAGTTGGAACTTGAGGATCCGGAAGAATATATCAGAAATAAATTCAAAGGAAAAGAAGTTTCCTATGAAAAAACTGTCCTGGAGGATGGAACCATTATTTTTGATATTACGACTTCACAAATAAAACAGCGTTGCTCCTTTACAGAAATTTGACAAATGTGGTATAATATCATTTACGCTGTACGGAAGTGCTGTAAGCAGGAAAGCCACAGACAGTGTGTGAGGATATAAAGACAGATAAGCGGTAAAGAATCGGATATTCTGAAAGAGAAAGGGGAATGTTATGGCCGAGGAACAAAAGACACATACGCATGTACTGGAGGATGGGACGGTAGTTGAACATTCTCATGGGGAGCATGGGCATCATCACAGTCATGCGCATACAAAGGCAGTGCTGAATCGTATGTCCAGAGCAATCGGACATATGGAATCTATCAAACGTATGATAGAGGACGGAAGAGACTGTGCGGAAGTTCTGATACAGCTTTCAGCAGTGAAATCTGCTATCAATAATACAGGTAAGATCATTCTGCAGGATCATATCGAACACTGTATCGTAGATGCAGTGGAACATGGTGATAAAGAGGCAATTAAAGAACTTGAGGTAGCAATTGACAGATTTGTAAAGTAATATGCGTACTCTGGAGCTTGTTTGAAAAATGCTTTACGCAAGATGTGCGTCACAATTTGTGGGAATGATTTTTCAGACACGCTCCACACTGGCAATAGAGAATATTTTGTTATTGTTCACACACCACTATCCCGCGAGGTGTTTTGGCATGAATATGCCAAAATCCCGAGACATACAAGCCAAAATTCCATTGCCGTAGGCAATCTGGAATGAATTTTGGCTACGTTACTGTGAACGGAGTGAACAGTAACAATATTTTTTCAGTACAGCAGTGCGTAAATATAAAGGAGAAGATTAATTATGGCAAAAGAATGTAACAACACTTCATGCGACAAAGCAAGCTGCGAAGGTTGTTCAAGCAGCAAGAAACAGCAGAGCTTTCAGGCAGAAATGAATGCTCAGTCAAATGTAAAACATGTGATCGGGGTTGTCAGCGGAAAGGGTGGAGTTGGTAAATCCTTCGTAACAGGCTCTCTGGCAAACATGATGGCAGCACAGGGATACAAAGTCGGTATCCTGGATGCGGATATCACAGGACCGTCCATTCCGAAAATGTATGGATTAAAGGGTGCAGCAATGGCAAATGATGAAGGTATCTACCCGATGATCACAAAAAACGGGATCAAGGTAATGTCCATCAACCTTCTGCTTCCCACAGAGGATACTCCTGTAATCTGGAGAGGTCCGGTTCTTGCAAATATGGTAAAACAGTTCTGGACAGATGTTATCTGGGGCGACGTAGACTATCTGTTTGTGGATATGCCTCCTGGAACAGGTGATGTTCCGCTTACAGCATTCCAGTCTCTGCCGATCGAAGGAATCGTGATCGTAACATCACCTCAGGATCTGGTTAAGATGATCGTTAAGAAAGCCTTTAATATGGCTGAGATGATGAAGATACCGGTACTTGGAATCGTAGAAAACTACAGCTATGTGAAATGTCCGGACTGCGGAAAAGAGATCAAAGTCTTTGGTGAGAGCCATATTGATGAGATCGCAGCAGAGCTGAAGGTTCCTGTACTTGGAAAAATGCCGATTGATATGGATTATGCAACCAAGGCAGACGGCGGATTCTTTGCAGCAATCGATAATCAGTATATTACTGATGCACTGGCTGTAATGCCGAAATAAGAAAAAGAAGTTCTCATTCAGTAAGAAACGCGATTACAAAAATTGTTGTTTCAGTACTGAGTGAGAACTTCTTTTATTGTACAAAGGCTTTGCAACTGCAGCATAGAAATTTCATAGTATGGAAATTTTATAGTATGAAAATCCTGTAAAAAATTATCTGTAGTATTTTCGAAGGAAATTTTTTGATGAGTATGATGATCATATGGAAGTAAACATTTCAATAAAGCGTTCAGCAGCCTGAGAGACAGTAAGACTGTCATGCTGGGCAAGTATAAGCTGACGTCCGGGAAGAGGCTCTTTTAACATGAGCGGTGTCAGCTGATCATTTTCTTTTAACATATAATCAGGAACACAGGCAATCCCCAGTCCAATCCGTGCCAGATCCAGAAGCAGGTCATTACTGTTTAACTCTACTTCAGGAAGAAGCTTGAGATTATGTGCTGTGAATGCCTCTCGCAGATATTCACTGGTGGTACTTTTGGGGGAAAGCATCAGGATTGGATAGTTCAGAAGCTCCTGCAGTTCGGTCTGAACAGTGTGTACAGGAAAGTAATCCGTATTGGCAACGAATACATCGTGGAATTCTTTTAGCACACGTGTCTGAAAATGACTGCCAAGTCTGGAATTAGGACAGTTGCATACAATCAGATCTGCCTGACCTTTCTCCAGAAGCTCTGCACAGCCGATGGAGGTACTGTTTGTGACTTTGATACGGACATCCGGGTAGGTCTGATGGAATTTCTGAAGATAATCAATGAGAAAATACCGGCAGATCGTATCGCTGGCAGCAATACGCAACTGGCCTTTCAGCAGATTGTCTCCTGACAGGAGAGATTCTCCCTCGTCCAGAAGCTGGAGAGCCGGTTTTACATGCTGGAGCAGAAGTTCTCCTTCAGGAGTTAACAATACTTTCTTGGTACTGCGGATAAAAAGAGGATGATTTAGCTTCTTTTCCAGAGTTTTAATGGACTGGCTGACTGCTGACTGGGAGATAAAAAGCTGGCGGGAGGCCTCTGAGAAGCTGAGGGTGGTGGCAACATAGTAGAATACTTTGTATAGTTCAAGATTAATATCCATAGAAATAAATCCTTTCATAAAATAATGTGATGATACAAATTGTCGACAGCAATGGAACTTTAGATTGTATGTCTCGGGATTTTGGCATATTCATTCCCCAATATCTCGTCGACAGTGGAGTGTGAACGGTGATTAATTAATTGTATTAATAAAAAATATAAGATATATTAATTTTACTAATGATATTTCCTATGATACTATAAAAGAAGCAATAGTCAAGCATTTTTAAAACAATGCATACATAAGAAAGGAGTTTCTATGAGTAACGTAAGACGTGTCTATGTAGAAAAGAAACCGGCCTTCGCTGTACAGGCAAAGGAATTAAAACATGAAGTCAGCAGCTATCTGGGAATTAAATCCGTAACAGCAGTACGTGTGCTGATCCGCTATGATGTAGAAAATATTTCTGATGAAGTTTTTGATAAAGCATGCAAAACTGTTTTTGCAGAGCCACCTGTAGATGATTTATATCTGGAGAATTTTGAGGCAGCAGAAGGCTCCCGCATCTTCTCTGTAGAATTTTTACCGGGACAGTTTGACCAGAGAGCAGATTCTGCTGTTCAGTGTGTACAGTTCCTGGATGAGAATGCACAGCCTATCATTCGTTCCGCAACTACTTATGTAATTGAAGGAACTATTTCAGATGAAGAATTTGATGCTATCAAGCATCACTGCATCAACCCTGTAGATTCCCGTGAGACAGGTCTGCAGAAACCGGAAACACTGGTAACTGTTTTCCCGGAACCGGAAGATGTTAAGATTTTTGACGGATTTAAGGAAATGCCGGAAGCAGAATTAAAGGAACTTTATGATTCTTTAAATCTTGCAATGACATTCAAGGATTTCCAGCATATCCAGCATTATTTCAAAGAAGAAGAGAAACGTGACCCGTCCATGACAGAAATCCGTGTACTTGATACATACTGGTCTGATCATTGCCGTCACACAACCTTCTCCACAGAACTGACAGATGTAAAATTTGACGAAGGTGATTATAAAGCACCGATCGTAGATACCTACAACAAATATCTTGCTGACAGAGAAGAACTTTACAAGGGCCGTAAGGACAAATTTGTCTGCCTGATGGACCTGGCTCTGATGGCTATGAAGAAACTGAAAGCAGAAGGAAAGCTTGCTGACCAGGAAGAATCTGATGAGATCAATGCCTGCAGTATTGTAGTTCCTGTAGACGTAGACGGTAAAGAAGAGGAATGGCTGATCAACTTCAAGAATGAGACACATAACCATCCTACTGAGATCGAGCCATTCGGTGGTGCAGCTACCTGCCTTGGCGGTGCGATCCGCGACCCGCTTTCAGGACGTACCTATGTATATCAGGCAATGCGTGTAACTGGTGCGGCAGATCCTACTGTTTCTGTAAAAGAAACTCTCAAGGGTAAACTTCCGCAGAAGAAACTGGTAAGAAGCGCAGCTCATGGCTACAGCTCCTATGGAAACCAGATCGGTCTTGCAACAGGCTATGTAAAAGAAGTTTATCATCCAAATTATGTGGCAAAACGTATGGAGATCGGTGCTGTTATGGGTGCTGCTCCAAGACGTGCGGTTATCCGTGAGAACTCTGATCCGGGAGATATCATTATCTTGCTTGGAGGACGTACAGGACGTGACGGTATCGGTGGTGCTACAGGTTCTTCCAAGGTTCATACAGAAGCTTCTATTGAAGTGTGCGGTGCTGAGGTACAGAAAGGTAATGCTCCTACTGAGCGTAAGATCCAGCGTATGTTCCGTCGTGAAGAAGTCAGCCATATTATCAAGAAATGTAATGACTTTGGTGCAGGCGGTGTTTCCGTTGCTATCGGTGAGCTGGCAGCAGGTCTTAGAGTAGACCTTGACAAGGTTCCGAAGAAATATGCAGGTCTTGACGGAACTGAGATTGCAATCTCCGAATCTCAGGAACGTATGGCTGTAGTAGTTGACCCGAAAGATGTAGATACTTTCCTTGGCTATGCAAATGAAGAGAACCTGGAGGCAATTCCGGTTGCAGTTGTAACAGAGGATCCTCGTCTGGTACTTGTATGGAGAGGAAAAGAAATCGTAAATATTTCCCGTGCATTCCTTGACACTAACGGTGCACATCAGGAGACAACTGTAGAAGTAGAAATCCCTAACAAAGAAGGCAACCTCTTTGAAGAGCGCCCGGATGTAGCTGATGTAAAAGCTAAATGGATGGAAACTCTGGCAGACTTAAATGTATGCTCTCAGAAAGGACTTGTGGAAATGTTCGACGGTTCTATCGGAGCAGGCAGTGTATTTATGCCATACGGTGGTAAATATCAGCTTACAGAGACTCAGTCCATGGTAGCAAAGGTTCCGGTACAGAATGGTAAAACAGATACTGTAACCATGATGAGCTATGGCTTTGATCCGTATTTATCCTCCTGGAGCCCATATCACGGAGCTGCTTATGCAGTGACAGAGTCCGTTGCAAGAATCGTGGCTACAGGTGGTGACTATAAGAAAATCCGTTTCACATTCCAGGAATACTTCCGTCGTATGACAGAAGATCCTAAGAGATGGAGCCAGCCTTTCGCAGCACTTCTCGGTGCTTATGCAGCACAGATGGGATTTGGGCTTCCATCTATCGGTGGTAAGGACAGTATGTCCGGTACATTTAATGATATTGATGTACCTCCGACACTGGTATCTTTCGCTGTTGACGTTGCGAAGATCCAGGATGTGATCACACCGGAATTAAAGAAAGCAGGAAACAAACTGGTATGGCTCCGTGCACCGAAGAATCAGTATGATCTGCCGGATTATGCAGGAATCATGGATCAGTATGAAAAACTTCACAAAGATATGCAGGACGGCAAAGTTGTTTCTGCTTATGCACTTGACCGCCATGGTATTGCAGCAGCAGTTGCAAAGATGGCATTTGGTAATGGCATGGGCGTAAAGATTGAGCATAACCTTGATCCGAGAGATTTCTTTGCACCTGGATTTGGCGATATTATCCTGGAAGTTCCGGATGGTAAGGTTGGAGAGCTTTCCATTACTTATACAGTGATCGGTGAAGTAACTGCTGACGGTAACTTCTCCTATGGAAATACAGTGATCACTGTAGACGAAGCTGAAAATGCATGGAAAGGTACTCTGGAAAAAGTATTTAAGACAGTTTCTT
The DNA here is from genome assembly GCF_020553185.1 of Blautia sp. MSK18_10. Taxonomy (NCBI): domain Bacteria; kingdom Bacillati; phylum Bacillota; class Clostridia; order Lachnospirales; family Lachnospiraceae; genus Blautia; species Blautia sp. MSK18_10. Next base: position 58,700 of record NZ_JAJCGT010000020.1, read on the forward strand.
CTGAGAATGATAAAGAGGCAGCTGACAGAGATGAGAAGCTTTATCGTGCAGACAGCATCTATGTATGCAAGAACAAAGTTGCAAAACCTCGTGTATTTATTCCTGTATTCCCTGGAACAAACTGCGAGTATGACAGCACACGTGCATTCGAGCGTGCAGGTGCAGAGGTGGATGTAAAAGTATTCAAGAACCTGACTGCTGAAGATATCCATGACTCTGTAGAGCTTTTTGAGAAAGCAATCGATCAGGCACAGATCATCATGTTCCCGGGCGGATTCTCCGCAGGTGACGAACCGGATGGTTCTGCGAAATTCTTTGCAACTGCATTCCAGAATGCGAAGATCAAAGAAGCTGTTATGAAGCTGATTAATGAGAGAGATGGTCTGGCACTTGGTATCTGTAACGGATTCCAGGCTCTGATCAAGCTTGGTCTTGTACCTTACGGTGAAATCTGCGGACAGAAAGCAGATTCTCCTACACTGACATTTAATACTATCGGACGCCATATTTCCAAGATGGTTTATACGAAGGTTGTTAGTAATAAATCTCCTTGGCTGCAGAAGGCACAGCTTGGCGGTGTATACTGTAACCCGGCTTCACATGGTGAAGGACGTTTCGTTGCAAATGAAGAATGGCTGCAGAAGCTGTTTGCAAACGGACAGGTTGCAACTCAGTATGTAACTCCGGATGGACAGCTCAGTGTTGATGAGGAATGGAATGTCAATGGTTCTTATATGAACATTGAAGGTATTACCAGCCCGGATGGACGTATCCTTGGTAAGATGGCACATAGCGAACGTCGCGGGGACGGTGTTGCTATTAATATCTATGGTGAGCAGGATATTAAGATATTCGAGTCTGGTGTGGAATATTTTAAATAAACTCTTTCTGGACGGAAGGTTCCCAGAGGAAGGACAGAAAGCGCTGTCCCTCCTCTGGACTCCACCCTTGCGCTTCTTTTAAGGGCAGCGCCGGGATTGTGGTGTGGAGGAGTGTATTAACTTTGCGGATTCGCCTGGTTGGGTAGGCTGTGAAGTGAGAAGCGAAGAAGATTAGAGTGTAGTCTCTAAAAAAGATGTGATTTAACGAAAGGGCGGCTGCTTGGGCAGCGCCCTTTTTTGAATAACTGCGCGTCGCATTCTCGTTACTTTCAGTGATGAGTTAGACGCGCAA